>CADEFY010000082.1 GCA_902826705.1 uncultured bacterium | reverse complement strand
CGCCGGGGTCTCGCACATCGAGGTAGCCGACGAGTCGTGCATGGCGGCGCACGGCGTCGGAGAGGTCATCGGCGGCCTTCTCACGCGCGACCGCGCGTGCGAGGGCCGCTGAGAGTGCGATCGGGTGGCCGCGCCGGCCGCGGACGCGCGGCACGAGAGCATACGCGAGCGTCCGCTCGCCCGGCTTCCCCGCCGCCCCCAGCGCCTCGCTCATGAGCGAGGCCAGCTCCATGACCGTGGCCGCGCGCACTCCCGGGTGGTCCACCGGCAGCACCAGCACGGCGCGCGCGCGCAGTTCGATCGCCGAGGCGAGCCCCGCCTGCGCCGAGCTCAGCATGCCGCGCTTCCAGGCCCGGTTGGTCGTGAAGTGCACTTCGAGTGCGTCGGCACCCTTGGCCCCGGCGAGTCTCGCCTCGGGCATGAGCCCGCCCGACTCGGCGAGCGCCACGAACTCGGCTTCGATCGAGCGCTGGAGCCGCGCCGCATCGGCGCCCAGCACCACCACCACGCGGTCGCAGGCGCTCCAGAGCGCGCGCACCCCGCGCGCCACGAAGCTCTGCCCCTTGTGCATCGCGAGCGCCTTGGGACTGCCAAAGCGACTCGAGGCCCCTGCGGCCAGCAGCACGCCCACGTTCATCGACCCCCCCGTTCCTCACGCGAGGTGACGATCGCCGCCTCGTTCGACGGGCGCGCACGAGGCGCCCAACCCGCGGCCGGCTCGGCGCCGCGTCGCACCGCCACCAGTTCGGCCACCACGCTCACCGCGATCTCCTCGGGCGTCTGCGCGCCGATCTGCAGCCCGAGCGGCGTGCGCAGCCGGGCGATGCGCTCGGGTGACACCCCGCGCGCCGCCAGGCGCAGCGCGAACTTGCGCTGCTTGGCCATGCTGCCGATCATGCCGAGGAACCGAAGTGGCTGGTCGATGAGCGCCTGCACGATGCGCTGGTCGAGTGCGTGGTCGTGCGTGACCACCACCGCGAAGTCCGAGGCACGAGCCGCCCACGTGCGCGCCGCGCTCTCAGGGTCCTCCAGGCGCCGGTGCGCCGCCGGGAACCGCTCGGGGGTGAGCCAGTCCTCGCGCGCGTCGGTCACGGTGACCGCGAAGCCGCAGGCCGCCGCCAGCGCTGCGATGGGGCGCGCCAGGTAGCCCGCGCCGAACAACGCCAGTCGCGGCAGCGCGGCCAGCACCTCGAGATGCACCACCATCTCACCGCCGCAGCACATGCCCAGTTCAGTGGTGAGCTGCTTGCGCACGATGCGCGCCGGCGCATCGCCCGCGAGCAGCTCGGCGGCCTCGAGCAGCACGTGATGCTCGATGGCCCCGCCTCCGATCGTTCCCACGGTCTCGCCCGCCTCGTCGCGCAGCAGGTGCGTGCCGGGCTTGCGCGGCGTGAAGCCGCGTGACTCGATCACCGTGGCCAGCACGAACCGCCGCCCCTCGGCGCGCCAGCGTGCGAGCGTGTCCCACACCGCTTCGGCGTGCGCGTCGGACAGCGCCGCGAGCGTGCCGAGCGCGCGCTCGGGCGGCACCGCGGGCACGTCGCCCCCCCGCTTGCTCGCGCTCATGCCGGCCTCGCGAACGCATCGCGCAGCGCGCGCCGCACGAACACCGGCACCATGTCGTGGCGCCAGTCGGGATCGTAGGGCACGTTGGTGAGCGGCCGGCACTGCTTGTGCGCCGCTTGCGCCACGGCCTCCCACACGGGTTCGCCCGGCGCCTGCCCGCGCACGATCGCGTCGAGTTGGCCCACGGTGCGCGGCCTGGCGCCCAGCGCCCCCACCACCACGGTCAGGGCCTCGATCGCGCCGTCCGCATCGAGCGAGCCCGCCACCGCCACCGACAGCATCGGGAAGTCGATCGCCGCTCGCGGTCGCAGCTTCTGGTAGGCCATGCGCCGGCCGCGCGAAGCGGCGGGCAACAGGATGCGGGTGACGAGATCGCCGCTCTCCAGCACGTTGTTGTGCACACCGTCGCCCACGAAGAAGTCCTCCACGGCGATCGTCCGGCGCGCCGCGGCGTTGGCGATCTCGACTTGCGCCCCGAGCGCGATCAGCACCGGCGCCACGTCCGAGGAGTGGGCCGCCACGCAGCGCTTGCCCTGCGTGACCACGTGGCAGCGCGTGCCGGACTTCTTGAGACAGAATCCCAGGGCCTCGCGCCAGAAGAACGTCTGGTTGTAGTAAGTGCAGCGCGTGTCGAGGCACAGGTTGCCGCCGATCGTGCCCATGTTGCGGATCTGCGGTGAGGCCACGAGCGACGCGGCCCGCGCCACTGCCGGGTAGTCGCGCTGGATGCGTGCGTCGCCCGCGATCTGCGACAGCCGCACGAGCGCGCCCAGATGCAGGCCGTGTTCGTCCTCGCGCGTCTCGCGAAGCTCGCGCACGCCCGCAAGGTGCACGATGCGCCGCGGCTCGTGCAGCCGGTGTTTCAGGTTGGGCACCGCATCCGTGCCGCCAGCGACCAGTAGCACGTCATCGCGCGAGGTGCCTGCGATCTCGGCCAGCACCGCCTCCACTGACGTCGGCCGCGACCAGGTGAACGCGGGAACGGTCAGCATCCGCCGGCTCCCGCGCGCACGCCGCGCTGGCTGGTACGCGCGCGCTCCCACGCCGCGCGCGCATCGGTGGCCTTCAAGAGCGCGCGGACCTGCGGCGGATGGAACGGCAGCCGGTCACAGCGGATGCCGAGGGCATCGTGGATCGCGTTGGCGATCGCCGGCACGCTCGGGTGCAGCGGGCCCTCGCCCGCCTCCTTGGCGCCGTAGGGCCCTTCGGGATCCACCGACTCGATGATGTGCGAGCTCATCTCGGGCGTGTCGAGCGACGTGGGGATGCGATAGTCGAGCAGGCTCGGGCCATGATGCAGCCCGAACGCATGCCCCACCGCCGCCGGCTTGTAGGTCTGCTCCTCGAACAGCGCCTCGGCGAACCCCATGTAGGCGCTGCCCTCCATCTGCCCTTCGACGGTGACCGGGTTGAGCGCGCGGCCGCAATCGTGCGCGACCCACAGCCGCTCCACCTTCACGAACCCCGTCTCCTCGTCGCACGCCACCTCGGCCACGTGCGCCGTGAACGAGTAGGCAGGCGAGGCGCCGATCGTGCCGCCGCGGTAGTCACCGCCCAGCTTGGGGCTCTGGTACCAGCCCACCGAGCCGAGCGTGCCATGCGCCGACTCGGCCGCCTGGAACGCCGACTGGATGCTCATCGCGTGCTGCGCGGGGTCGCGCGTCCACACCGCCTGGCCGCCCGCCAGCACGACCTCTCCCCGCGGCACGCCCCAGCGATCGGCCAGCGTGCCGGTGATGGTCTCGCGCAGCTTGCGCGCCGCATCGAGACAGGCGTTGCCGCACATGAACGTCTCACGGCTCGAGTAGGAGCCCAGGTCGACGGGCGTGAGGTCGGTGTCGGCGGCGACCACGCGGATGTCCCGCAGGTCCACGCCGAGCTCCTCGGCCACGATCAGCGCCAGCATGCTGTCGGCGCCCTGCCCGATGTCGGAGATGCCGCAGAACACCGTGGCGCGGCCGGAACGGTCGAGCTTGAGCTGCACGGCGCTCTGCGGCATCTCGTTGGGATAGATGCAGTAGTTGGTGCCGCTGATGTACATGCTGCCGGCCACGCCGATGCCGCGGCCGTAGGGCTGTCGGCGGAACTTGTCGCGCCAGCCGCTCGCCGCCTCGACGGCATCCAGGCACTGCAGGAATCCGTTCGATGTGACGCGCATGCCGTTCACCGTGCGCGTGTGCTCGCCGATGAAGTTGCGGCGACGCACCTCGATCGGGTCGAGACCCACCTGCTCGGCGAGCTTGTCGAGCTGGCACTCGAACGCGAATCGCGGCTGCACCGAGCCGTGTCCGCGCTTGGGGCCGCAGCAGGGCTTGTTGGTGAACACGCGCGTCGAGTCGAACCGGTAGGCCGGCAGGCGGTACGGCGCCGTGAGCAACTGGCCGGAGTAGTAGGTGGTCACGAGCCCGAAGCTCGAGTACGCGCCGCCGTCGATGTGGATCTTCGCCGACGTGGCGGTGAGCATGCCGTCGCGACGCATGCCGGTGCGGTACACCAGACGCATGGGGTGGCGGCCGCGGTGCGCGTAGAACACCTCCTCGCGCGTGTGCAGGATCTTGACCGGGCGGCCGGTCACCATGCTCAGCTTGGCAGCGCAGAACTCGAGCGAGAACGGCTCGCTCTTGCCACCGAACGCCCCGCCCACGGTGGGCTGGATCACGCGGATCCGCTGGGTGGGCAGTTCGAGCACCTTGGCGAGGTCGCGGTGCAGGTAGTGCGCCACCTGGGTGCTCGACCACAGCGTGAGGAAACCGGTGGGATCGTAGTCGGCGAGCGCGCAGTGCGTCTCGATCGGCGCATGCGTGGAGCCCTCATACCAGTACTCCGCCTCCACCACCACGTCGCTCGCCTCGAGGTCGGCATCGACCGCACCGAACTCGAGCAGCACATGCTTGGACAGGTTGCCCTCGCTGGCCTTCTCGTTCACCTGCCACTCGGGGTGCGCCAGTGCCGTGTCGATGTCATGCACCGCCGGCAGCACGTCGTACTCCACGCGGATCGCGCGCAGCGCCTGCTCGGCGATCAGCTCGCTGTCGGCGGCCACCGCGGCGATCGCATCGCCCACGTATCGCGCCTTGTCCTCGCACAGGGCCTGCTCGTCCTCGGTCCACGGGATGATCCCGAAGTACGACGGCAGGTCCCGCCCCGTGATCACGGCGTGCACGCCGGGCAAGGCGAGGGCATGGCTCGCATCGATCGACACGATGCGCGCATGCGCGTGGATCGAGCGCAGCAGCTTGCCATGCAGCATGCGCGGCAGCGTGAGGTCGTCGGCGTACACCGCGCGACCGGTGACCTTGGCGAGCCCCTCGAGCTTGCGATTGCGCTTGCCGATCGTGCGGAATCCGCCGTCGTTGGGCGCGGCCGAACGACCGCCGGCCCAATCGGGGGGCTTCAGTCGGTCCTCGCGCGGCATCTTCCGCCCGCTCGGGATCGACATGCCCGGCTTGTCGGGCGCGCGCTCGCTCACCGGCCGGCCTCACCTGCACGGCTGCGCTCGCGCAGCGTGCGCGCCGCCAGTTCGACGGCGTCGAGGATCTTGGTGTAGCCCGTGCAGCGGCAGAGGTTGCCCGAGAGCGCATGCTGGATCTGCTCGCGCGTGGGCGACGCGTTGCGTTGCAGCAGTGCGTGCGCGCTCATGAGGATCCCGGGCGTGCAGAATCCGCACTGCGCGCCGCCGGTGACATCGAACGCGTCCTGCAGCGGATGCGGCCCGGCGCCCTCGGCCACGCCCTCGATGGTGGTGACCGCACGCGCCTCGCACGCGAGCGCCAGCGTGATGCACGAGAGAACGGGCTCGCCCTCGATCAGCACCGTACAGGCGCCGCAGTCGCCCTTGTCGCAGCCCTGCTTGCTGCCGGTCAGCCCCAGCCCGTAGCGCAGCGCCTCGAGCAGCGTGGCCTGGGGCGCGACCGCGCACTCGCGCGACTCGCCGTTGACCTCGAGCCGACAGACGACGCGTTCGGGGCTGGACATGCCGGGGGCACCTCGGGCTGCGGCGAGCGGTCGTGGTGATGCGGCGGGCGGTGGAACGGCGATTGAAGCCGCTCCCGCGGCGGAGTGTCAACGCGGGCTTGTCGTGACGGCACGCCTCGCGCACCCTGCCCACATGCACCGCACCCGCATGATGGCGATGGTCGTCACGGGCGCCCTCGCCCTCGCCTGCTGCGCGCCAGCCGCCGATGCGGCGACGAGGCCGCGGCTGGCCACGGACCGCGCGATCGTCGACTTCTCGCCTCCCGGCCCACTCTCCGCGACCGACTCGCTGCTCGCCACCGTGCCCCACCCGTGGCCCGGGCGCGCCATGCTGCTCTCGCTCGCCGGTTGCGCGGCGCCGTTCGCGATCGATGCGGCGCTCGACAACGGCGCCGACACGTTCGATGCGCGCCTGCTGATCGCCGGGCTCACGCTCGGGCCGGCGGTGGGTCACCTCTACGCCGGTCAGCCGCGTCGGGCGATGGCGTGGTCGCTCGTGCGATCGTTCGGCTTCGCACTCGCCGCTTCGAATCTCGATGAGAGCGGCCTGGTCCCGGACGGCGCCGAGTTCGCGTTCTCCTCTGGTGTGCTCGTGGTGCTGGGCGGTGCGATCGCCGAGGTGTTCGTGGTGCCGGGCGACGTGCATCGCGCCAACCGCGCGTTCGCCGAGTCGCGCCTGCGCGCGACACTCGTGCCCGTCCGCGATGGCGTGAAGCTGCGCGTCGCATGCGCGTTCGCATCACCCTGAGCGGCTTGCCTCACCCGCTCGCGCGGCGCACCATGCGCACATGACCTCACCCCGAGACGCCTCACGTCCCACCTCCTGGTGGTGGACGCAGCCGACGCCGACGTTCCAGCCCCTCGATTCCGGACTCGACACCGACGTGCTCATCGTGGGCGGCGGCATCACGGGCATCACATTGGCCTACACCCTGGCTGAGAAGGGCGCCTCGGTCGGCCTGCTCGAGTCCGGGTACCTCGCCGGCGAGGCGAGCGGTCGCAACGCCGGCTTCCTGCTGGCGGCTCCCGCCGAACCCTACCGCGAGCGCGTCGAGTTCTGGGGCCGTGAGGGCGCCCGCGCCGTGCTGCAGATCGGCCGGCGCAGTCATCAGCGCCTGCGCGAGCTGGTGCAGCGCCACGGCATCGACTGCGACTACGAGCAGAAGGGCAGTCTGCGACTGTCGCGCTCGAGCGTGGAGACCGAGGACATCCGCGCCTCGCTCCCTGAACTGCGCCACGACGGTTTCCCCATGCGCGAGGTGCCGGTGGCCGAGGTGGTGCCCGCGGTCGCGCAGCCGCTCTTCGACGCCGCGTTCGAGGTGCCCGAGGACGGCCAGGTGCATCCGGTCAAGCTGCAGCACGGCATCGCGGTGGCCGCGATCGAGAAGGGCGCGCGCATCCACGCGCACTCGCGCGTGACGCACGCGCGCTGGCAGGCGGGGCTGTGGGAGGTGCATGCGAACGGTCAGACGGCACGCGCGCGCACGCTCGTCATCGCCACCAATGCCCACACGCCGCAGCTGATCCCCGCACTCGCACCGTTCATCGCCCCCCGGCGCGGCCAGATGCTGGCCACGGAGCCGCTCACCGAGCGCATCACGTCCCAGCCCGCCTACGCGCAGTACGGCTACCAGTACTGGTGCCAGACACCGAGCGGCCGGCTGATCATCGGCGGCTGGCGGGACGTGGACTTCGATGCCGAGGTCGGATTCGACACGCAGCCCACCGAGCGCATCCAGTCCGCGATCGAGGGGGGACTCGCGCAGCTCGTGCCTGCGGGCGCCGCGATCGAGCATCGCTGGGCGGGCACCATGGGCTTCGCGCGCGACGGCCGGCCGCTCGTGGGTTGGCTCGACGCCGCGCATCACCTGGCGATCTGCGGCGGGTTCACCGGGCACGGCATGGGCATGGCGGCCGCGTGCACGCTCGACCTGGCCGAGCTGCTCGAGTTCAAGCGCGCCCCGGGCATCGCCTCGTTCGACCCGCACCGCTTCCCCGACCTGCGGCAGCGTCACGAGGGCATCATCGTGCTGGGCGCTGGGGCGTGAGTCCGGCCCGCACGATTCCCGGCCGGTAAGCGTTTCCAGTCCCCGGCGCAGTCCCCGGAGCCGCCTGAACGCTTCCGCCCAGTGCGTTGTCTCGCCTATACTTGCCGCGACGTCCCCGAAGGACTCGCCGTCCCCTCCCCAGCGGACCGGCTGCGCAGCCGCGCGCCCCCCGCGGGCCCACTTCCCCACGCGTCCCGATGAGGCCCCCATGGACCTGATGCTCAAGAGCCCCGACGAAGTCCGCCAGGCGATCGCCGTCCTGGCCACCGGCAACGGCGACGCCCTCGACCGCCTCGTGTGGACGGGCGTGTTCGGCACGGGCGAGCTGCGCGACCTCGCACGGCAGGGCGTGTTCGACCAGTGCCGCTCGAGCGGCGTGTACCCGGCCTCGATCCACGACCTCTACATCGCGCGCGGCAAGGGGCTGGCGCCCACCACGTTCACGGTGCCGGCGATCAACATCCGCGGCATCGCCTACGACACGGCCCGCGCGCTGTTCCGCGCCCGCAAGCGCCTCGGCGCCGGCACGGTGATCTGCGAGATCGCGCGCAGCGAGATCAGCTACACCGACCAGCGCCCGGCCGAGTACACGTTCGTCGTGCTCGCAGCGGCGCTGCGCGAGGGCTGGACGGGACCTGTGTTCATCCAGGGCGACCACTTCCAGATCAACCACAAGAAGTACCTGGCCGATCCGGCCGCCGAGAAGCAGGTGGTGCTCGACCTGGCGGCCGAGGCGATCAAGGCCGGCTTCTACAACATCGATGTGGACACCTCCACGCTCGTCGACCTGGACAAGCCCACGCACCGCGAGCAGCAGCACCTCAACGGCACGCTGTGCGCCGAGATCACGGCGTTCATCCGCAAGCACGAGCCCGCGGGTGTGACGATCTCGGTGGGTGGCGAGATCGGCGAGGTCGGCGGCAAGAACTCCACGGCCGAGGAGCTCGAGGCGTTCGTGGAGGTGACCAACGCCGCGCTCGCGCGGCTGGCCCCCGGCAAGGCGGGGCTGAGCAAGATCTCGATCCAGACCGGCACGAGCCATGGCGGTGTGCCCCTGCCCGACGGCACGATCGCCGCGGTCAAGCTGGACCTGGACACGCTGCAGGCGCTCTCCACGCTGTCGCGCGAGAAGTACGGATTCGCGGGTGCCGTGCAGCATGGCGCTTCGACGCTGCCGGCCGAGGCGTTCGGCGAGTTCCCGCGCCGGGGCGCCTGCGAGGTGCATCTGGCCACCGAGTTCCAGAACATGCTGCTCGACCACCCGCGGTTCCCTGCCGATCTCAAGAAGAGGATCTACGACCAGCTTGCTGTGAGCGAGGCCGGCGACCGCAAGGCCACGGACACCGACGAGCAGTTCTTCTACAAGGTGCGCAAGAAGGCGCTGGGCCTGTTCAAGCGCGACCTGTGGGGGATGCCCGCCGACGTGCGGCAGGCGATCGGCGCCTCACTCGAGGAGCGCTTCACGTTCCTGCTCTCGCAGCTCGCCACCCAGGACACACGAGAGCTGGCCGAGAAGCATGCGCCGTTCGTGCCGGGGTCGTTCCCCAGCGCGATCGACACCGTGGGGGCCGGCAAGGGTCCCGAGGACGTCACCGGGCTGTCGGACTGATCCCCGGAAGGAGCCGATCATGAGCACCGTCGACCGCGCGGTGACCCTGTCGCAGTTCGTGTTCCAGCAGGAGCGCGAGCACCCCGAGGCCAGTGGCGAGTTCACGAGCGTGCTGCTCGACATCGCGCTCGCGGCCAAGATGATCAACAAGGCCGTGATCCGTGCCGGGCTCACCGATGTGCTCGGGGCCACCGGTGGCGTGAACGTGCAGGGCGAGCGGGTGCAGAAGCTGGACGTGTTCGCGCACGACACGATCATGCGCGTGCTCGGCTCGACCGGGCAGCTCGCCGTGGTCGCCTCCGAGGAGGACGAGGGCATCGTGCCGGTGCCCGACGGCGCTCCGATCGGCAAGTACGTGGTCAACTTCGATCCGCTGGACGGCTCATCCAACATCGACGCCAACGTCAACATCGGGACGATCTTCTCGATCCTGCCGCGCATCACCCGCAAGGGCCATGGCACGCAGGAGGACTGCCTGCAGGCCGGCCGCCGACAGCTCTGCGCCGGCTACGTGCTGTACGGCTCGAGCACGATGCTCGTGTACACCACGGGCGACGGCGTGCATGGCTTCACCTACGAGCCGTCGATCGGAGAGTTCCTGCTCTCGCACCCCAACATCCAGACGCCCACGCGCGGCCACATCTACTCGGTCAACGAGGGCAACTACGTGCGCTGGTCCGAAGGCATGAAGCGCTACGTGGACTGGCTCAAGGTCGAGGACAAGGCGACCGGCCGGCCGTACAGCGGCCGCTACGTGGGCTCGCTGGTGGCCGACTTCCATCGCAACCTGCTCTACGGCGGCATCTACATGTACCCGGGTGACGACAAGAACCCCAACGGCAAGCTGCGCCTGCTCTACGAGGGCGCGCCGCTGGCGTTCGTCGCCGAGCAGGCGGGCGGCCGGGCGAGCGACGGCGAGCGCCGCATCCTGGACATCGCGCCCCAGTCGCTGCACCAGCGCACGCCGCTGTTCATCGGCAGCCCCGACGACGTGGCCGACTGCGAGGAGTTCCTGGCCGGCAAGCATGCGGGCGTGAGTGCCGAGCGCCGCGGCCCGATCAGCGAGCGGGTGTAGCGGGCGCTCAGTCCCCCGTGGCGGAGAACGAGGCCCAGTAGAACGGATGCGTGGTCCGACCGCGAGCGCGGCGGTCCCGCAGCACCTGCCGCGCCGCCTGGCGCACGGCGGCGCCAGCCGAGTTCACGCGCGGCCGTGCCGCATAGAGCGCCACCATCCATTCGCGCGTCGCCTCGTCGGCCACCGGCCAGCGGCTCGCGATCACCGAGCGAGCGCCCGCCAGATGGAACGCCCGCCGCATGCCGAGCACCCCTTCGCGGGCCCAGTCCTCCGCGGCGCCCGACTGACAGGCCGAGAGCACGGCCCGGTCGGTGCCCCGCAGGTCGAGCGTCACCACTTCCTCCGCGGTGAGGATGCCGTCGTCCTCGTCGCCGCCCGAGTCCTCGGGGTCGTTCGCGCCCGCGAGCGCCAGCCACACCCGGCGGCCGAGCCATGGCGAGACGGCGGGCGCCGGAGCGCTCGCCTCGGGACTCCGCGCTCGGGACTTCGGCGTCCCCGTCGACTGTGCGACGGGGGACACACCGCCGACGCCACGGAGTCCACGTGTGCCAGGCGACTCCGCACCCGAGCAATCGTCTCCGAT
>CADEFY010000081.1 GCA_902826705.1 uncultured bacterium | reverse complement strand
TGTATCACGCGGGTTCGCGAGCGCCGTGCGTGCCGCAGGAGGCGCGAACGAGGCGCGGCGCAGCAACGCGCCAGTGGCGAGTGGCGCGAGTCCGCGTGTCGGGATCCTCGTGCGCCTGCGGGCGGATCGCGTTGAGCGTCTCGGGCTCGCGCGAGCCGAGCGGTCGAGCCTGTCAAGGGCGAAGTGGGACGACGGTCGACCACGACGCGAGCGGAGAGCGCCCCTACCCCAGCCTTCTCCCCAGCTCCACCGCGATCGCCCGCGCCCGCCGCATCGCGGCCTCCTCGCGTGCGCGCATCGCGCGGCGCTCGGCGGCCTGCATGTGGTCGTGGCCGCACAGGTGCAGCGCGCCGTGTACCACGAGTCGCGCCAGTTCGGCGCCGCGGGTGACTTTGAAGCGGACCGCCTGTTCGCGCACGCGATCGAGCGAGATCACCAGATCGCCGGTGACCGGACGGGTGTCGGCATCGGGCTCGTGCTCGTCGTAGGCGAAGCTGAGCACGTCGGTCGCCTTGTCGAGGCCGCGCCACTGCCGATTGAGCGCACGCAGCGCCGCGTCATCGGTGAGCACCACGGCGATCTCACCCACACGGCGGCCCTCAGCTCGGAGGACCTGTGTGACCAGCGTACGCAGCGGCGCAGCCAGGCCGCGCGGCGCCTCGACCGTGACAGGCAACGTCAGCCCGGACTATTCATGAGCCGGCGGCCTGCGAGCGCCAGCTGCAACACGTTCACCGCGTCGCACGAACGCGGCGCTCCTCGGCGTGTCCTCTGACACGCCTCCGGTGCGGCACGTCCGTCCTCCTTGTGCCCGCACTGCATCTGTCCCTCTCGGCTCGCGGTTCATGAATAGTCCGGGCTAGCCCTCGCGGCTCGCGCGCTCCTGACGCGACTCGCGGCGCGGCGCCTCGGGGTAGGGCGCTCGCACATGGAAGATCGCAGTGAGCACGGGGATGAACGCTTCGCGGATGCGCGCCAGGTCCTGCAGCGTGAGGCCGCACTCGTCGAGCTGCCCGTCCCGCACGCGCTCGTCGATGATGCGCTGCACGAGGCCGCGGATGCGACTGGGCGTGGGCTCGGCCAGGGCACGCGACGCGCCCTCGACCCCGTCGGCGAGCATGAGGATCGCAGTCTCCTTGGAGCGCGGCCGCGGGCCCGGATAGCTGTAGTCCTCACGCCGCGCGCCGGGATCGGCTTCGAGCGCCTTGTGGTAGAAGAACGCCATCACCATGGTGCCATGGTGCTCGGGGATCGCATCGCGCACCGCGTGCGGCAGGCGCTGCTTGCCCGCGATCTGCAGTCCCTCCTGGATATGGGACTTGACCACCAGTGCGCTCATGGACGGCGCCAGCTTGTCGTGGCGCGAGCGCGACGAGGCGGGCTCGTTCTCGGCGTAGTACTCGGGCTTCGCCAGCTTGCCGATGTCGTGGTAGTACGACTGCACTCGCGCGAGCAGTGAGTTGGCGCCCACCGCTTCGGCCGCGGCCTCGGCGAGCGAGCCCACCACCATGCTGTGGTGATATGTGCCCGGAGCCTCGAGCTGCAGCCGTCGCAGCAACGGGCGATTGAGGTCGGACAGCTCGAGCAGCGTGACGTCGCTGGTGAGCCGGAACAGCCACTCCACGATCGGCAGCATGCCGAACGCGAGCGCGGTGGCGAGGAACGCGTTCGCGCCGCCCCACATGGCATCGCGCGCCAGCTCGGTGGCAGGCGTGCTGCGCGCCAGGTCCCACGCCAGGATCGCCGCCAGGTTCGCGAGCCCGATCGCGAAGAACGCGCGCACGAAATGCCAGCGGTGCCGCAGTCGCGACACCGAGTACACCGCCGTCACGCCGCCCATCACCGCCACGGGGACGAACGGTGCGCGCAGTTCCGCGACCGCGGTGGCGAGCACGGCGAGCATGAGCGTGAACACCAGCGCAGGCCGCTTCTCGAGCAGCGAGGCCACGACGAGTGGGGCCAGAGCGAGCGGCACTGTGAACTCGGACAGCCCCGCGCGCATCACCAGAACCACGGTGGAGCCCAGCACGGCCACGGTGAGCGCGGTGAACATGGCGAGCATGCCGTTGCTGCGGTACACCGCCGGCAGCTCCATGCGCAGGTAGGTCGCGAACGCCGCGATGAACAGCAGCATGAGCAGCATGCGCGCCACCGGCGGGTACAGGAACTCGCTCTGGTTCCGCTTGGCGGCCTCGAGGTTGCGGAACGAGCGCAGCTTCTGCACCGCAGCAGCGGACACCCGCTCGTTGGCGTCGACGATCAGCTCGTCCTTCTTGACGCTGCCGATCACGCTCGAGACGGCACCCTGCGCCTGGACGCGCCGCCACTCGGTCTCGGCACGGTCGTAGAGCACCGTGGGTTGCACGAACGGCGCCGCCAGTTCGCTCACGAGCTGGGCGCCGCGTGGATCGTCGGGGAACGTGGCGCGAGCACGTCGCGCGATCTGGTCGAGCACCTCGCGCTTCTCGAGGAAGCGCGTGGCCGGCGACAGCGCCTCGCCCTCACCCTCGCGCAGCGTGATCGAGCGGTAACCCAGGATGAAGCCGCCCTTCTTCTCGGCGACCACGCCCGACTGAGCCACCTCGCCGAGCCAGGTGCCCAGTTCGCTCAGGGCGCGGCGTGCGCGGCCGGGCGCCGCGAGCGCATCGACTGCCTGATCGCTGAGCGGCACGCCGAGCTGGCGCAGGCGCTCCAGCCGCTGCGCAGGGCCGATGCGGGTGTCCGAGACCACCGCCAGCGCGCGCTCTTCGAACGCCGCCCAGCGCGCCATGGACTCGGACTGGGCGCGCGCATCGACCACGAACACCGGCGCCACCGCGAGCGCGGCCGCCTCCTGTTCGCGCCGCAGCGTGGCCTCGTCCTTCTCGATCCGGAAGTCGTACGGCGCCACCACACGCTCGCGCGCGATGTCGCCCTCGCGAAGGCGCGTGCGATCCGAGGCGCCCTGCCCCACGGGCAGCGCCGCCGCCACCGCGAGCAGCACCACGACGAGCAGCGTGCGCGTGGCCCAGTAGGCCCACGGCAGCGCGCGTGCACGGTCCGGCAACGCCGGGACGCCGGGCAGTTCGGATGCGCTCACGACCGACCTCCGAGACGCAGGCTCCCGCGGCTACGCCGCGGGGCCCTCGATCTCGCGTTCATCCGGCAGGAGCGGCGAGTGCACCTGCCGCGCCTCCCGCACCGCCTCCTGCTCCAGCTTGGACTGGAGCGGGTCGAGGCTGGCGCCCACGCCATCGTCGATCTTGTTCTCGACGCGAGCGTGGTAGATGTCGAAGGCGTGGATGATGTCGCGCACGAGGCGGTGGCGGACCACGTCCTCCTGATGGAAGTACACGAACTGCACGCCGGGCACGGGCCCGAGGATCGCCTGGATGCGCACGAGGCCCGACTGATCGGGCTGCTTGAGGTCGATCTGCGTGAGGTCGCCGGTGATCACCGCGCGCGAGCCCTGGCCCATGCGGGTGAGGAACATCTTCATCTGGCGCACCGTGGTGTTCTGCGCCTCGTCGAGGATGATGTAGGCGTTGTGCAGCGTGCGGCCGCGCATGAACGCCAGGGGCGCGATCTCGATCACGCCCATCTCGAGGAAGCGGCGCATCTTGTCGTAGCTCATCAGGTCCGCGAGCGCGTCGTACATGGGGCGCAGGTACGGATCCACCTTCTCCTGCATGTCGCCGGGCAGGAAGCCCAGGCTCTCGCCCGCTTCGACCGCGGGCCGCACGAGGATGATGCGCTCGACCTGCTTGGCCTTGAGCGCCGCGACCGCCGCAGCGACGGCGAGGTAGGTCTTGCCCGTGCCGGCCGGCCCGATGCCGAACACCACGTCGTGCTGCTCGAGCGCCTTGAGGTACAGCGCCTGCGTGGGCGTCTTGGCACGGACCACCTTGCGCTCGAAGTTGTAGCCCGGTGCGCCGTCGTACGCCTCGACCAGCCGTCCATGACCGTTGCGGGCATCGCCGTCTTCACGTCGCACCTGGCCGAGCGCAGTCGCCACATCCGCCTCCTCGATGGTCTTGCCCCGCTCCGCGAGCAGCACCAGCTCCGACAGCGCCGCCGACGCGGGCTTCACCGCGTCTTCGTCGCCCGAGACCGTGATCGTGCCCTCACGCAGCGTGATGCGCACCGGCAGCTCGCGTTCGATCTGCCGGACGTTCGCGTCGTTCTGCCCGAGCAATGCGATGGGATCGAGATGTTCGATGGGGAACTTACGGACGTACACGTCTCATGTCCTCGTGGATCCCGCCGGCCAGAGGTTCCGGGGGGGAAAAGAACAGACTCCCGACCCGCTCAGCCCGCATGTCGCTCGGGCTGGGTCAGGAGCCTCTGGACGCCGGAAGCATGTGCGCGGTGTGGTGACAACCCTGGGAACTCCGGGTCTCTCTCCAACGGACGCTGGCCTCCCGCTGTTGCTGGGGGAAACTGCGCCGCGGCGACCATCCGGACTGCGGATGGCCCCCGCAGGTTAGCGCGCGCGCCAGAAGGGGGTCAAAACCCCCGGTGACGGACGCATGCGTTCGCACGACCGGAGTATCGGCAGGCCGGACCGCCGCCGTGAGGGCCGCTACTGGAGCTCCAGCGCGCGCAGCGTGACCGCCTCGCAGACCAGGTTGATGCGTCGCGCGCCCGCATCTCGGCGCTGGATCCGGTAACGCGCCACGGACAGCCGCGCCGCACCCGGCGGAAGCGTGGTGAGCGGCCCGGCGGCGATCGTCGCGGTCGCGTCGATGTCGCGCGCGATCGTGGCCGTGGCGCTGAACGAGCTGTCGATCATGGAGACGATCACTGCGGTCACGTACACCGTGGTGTCGGAGCCCATCGCCGTCCATGTGATCGGCAGCCCCGCGCTGCGCGTGATCGTCGCCCCGGGCGATGGGGCGGAGACGCTCGGCCGCGACACGCTGAGCACACTGTCCACGAACGGGACCACCGACGTGGAGCCGCTGACCGTGAAACGGTGCTGCGTGGCGCCATCGAATGCCAGCAGGACTCCGGCCGGATGACTCGGCAGCGTGCTGTACACGTTCATCGTGAATCCGCTCACGACGAGCTGCTGCTTGTCGAGCGCCGTCTCGCCGCCCGACGGCCCCGTGCGCACGGACACCGTGCCGGCGTCGGAGAACTGCGCCGCCGTGGGCGTGAGGAACGTGGGGAAGAGCGCGAACACACCGCGCACGCCCTCGACATCCAGTGTGGCGACGCTCGCCGCCGTGCTGTCGAGATCGGTGGGCAGGGCCGCGCCGGTGAGCAACGAGCGGTCGATCAGTGCGAGCAGGTCATTGAACGTGCCGGTCGGCGGACCCGAGGGCCCGGTGCTGCTGCTGGTGCCGCCGCAGCTGGAGAGGGCGGCGATGAGCGCGAGCGAGACGGCGAGCAGTCTGGTGTCGGGCCTGATGCGGCGCATGCGGATCCCTCCGAGGGTCAGGCGAACAAGGAGCGTTGAGAGTTCATGGAATCAAAGTGAATCGGCGAGTGAGCATACGACCTTCGTGCGAGAGCCGGACCCAATGGATTCCGGGCCGCACGTCTGTCGCGGTGATCGCCACTTGATGGTCACCTGCGGCGAGATCATCCATGACGCTCGACCAGCGCACACGGCCTGCGAGATCGAGCATCTCGATCCGAGCGCGGCCACGCGAGGGCAGTGTGAAAGAGACGCCCCATGGTCGGCCCATGGGTTCACGATCCAGGTCGCCGAGCGCCAATTCGAGCGCTCCGTCTGTGGTGATCCGGACTTCGTCCGAGGTCAGCAGCGCGGCACCCGGTTGCGCGAGGAGTCGGTATCGGTACTCGGTCCCGGGGAGCAGCCCGACGTCGAGCCATCGAAGCACCCCGGTCTGGTCGGGAGCGATCCGACCGACCTCCACGAAACCTGGCGCATCGCGGCGCCGACGCAGCACGACCACCTCGGTCACCGCGGGATCGCTCGTGTGCCAGCGCAGGTCGATCGAGTTCCGATCGACGTGAGCGATATGGCCTGGATCGAGCCAGCGGCGCACCTCGATCGTGACCTCGGTGGAGTCCATGACGCCCCAGGCTCCGGCGAGATGGACAGCGGCTGGAAGTGAATAGTGTCCCGGCTGCATATCGTCGCCCACCGCCATCGGGATCAGGAGCGTGTCCGATGCACCGCCCGCCGGACGGGCGATCCATCGGCGCGCATCGAGCCCGCCCTGAAGGTCGGCGATCCGAAACACGCCCGGCCGTGCGTCGCCAGGCGTCGAGGCGACTTCGAGTCGGAGCACGAGCGAGTCCCCGGGAAACACCGATGACACCGGGTCCAGCACCGAGAGTGCCAGAGCAGGCGACTCGAAGGGCACGGCCTCCAGATGGCTCTGGGTGCCACTCGATGTCGTTGGAGTCGCCAGTACTGCTCTTCCGCGCACAGGGTCGATCGCGTACGACCCGATTCCTGTTGCTGCCAGCGGGGGCGTCAGGAAGCCCGAGCGCTGCCAAGTTCCAGAGTCGGTCGCGGCGCGAACGCTGAGCGACTCGCGGAATGCCATTCCTCCAGGTCCCAACGCGATCCGGTCTCGCACGCGATCGAACATGATGGGTCGGCCGTCCGACTCCGGACTCCTCGAGTCGACGAGCTCCCACTCGAATGCTCCCGTGCCCGTACGGCGTGCTCGCCACAGGTCGTGCATCGGTGCCGAGACGCCACTCGAATCGCGAGTCCCGGCCGACAACCAGAGACGCTCGCCAGTCGGGTCGAAGATGGCAGAAGCACGGGAACGGCCGACCGGACGCGGCACCGCGGGATCGACGAGGCGCCAATTCGGCGTCGGATCGAACGAGAGGATGTGATGATCTGCCGATCGCGCACCCTCCGGTAACGCTCGCGGCGGATCCGGGAGCCCTCCGATCACATGCAATTCGAGCGACACCGGATCGAATGCCCATGCCGCTTCGGTTCTCGCGGGAGGCGGCGTGCCGCCCACGGCGAGCACTCGCCAGCGGTCGAACGTCGCAAGCGGCGCCCAATGCACCACACGCCCGACTGGGTCGTAGGTGAGGAAGCGGTCGTTCTCCTCATCGATCCACACGGCCTGATCCTGCCGCGTCGGCGGTGCCGACCCCGCACCGCGATAGCTCCACGCGCGGGGCGAGTCGGACGGGCGAGACCAGAATCGATCAGCGGCTGCCGCGGACCAGAGGAGCGTACGGTCCCGACGCGTGTCCGTGTGGATGCTCCAGAGTCGCCACTCCGGTCGAACATGTTCGGCGTCGAGGTAGACCCACGGCGGACGCGACGCAGGGTGGAACTGCACCAAGGCCATCACGTAGCTCAGCCCCAGCCCCTCTTTGGCGATCACCGAATGCAGGCTTCCGGGCGTCGCGGGTTCGCCCATCGCGGGCGGCGGGCCAGACTGCCACTGCGCCGAGTCTCGGTTCGCCAACGAGATCGCGTGCAGCGGCCCGTTCGGGATCAAGCGGCCGAGCGTCTGGAACGATCCGCTCCCGTCATCGAGCCGTAGCATCCGCAGATCGGCGAGGTGTGGCAGGTCTCCTAGGATCGTGCGTCGGCTCCAACGGACCGAGTCCCCCACCTGCGCCACCCACAGATCGTTGTTCACGATGCTCGGATACGTGTTCCCACCCAGCACCAAGAGCCGTTGGTCCACCGGATCCCACACCGAACCTGAACGGGATCGTGCAGACGGGCCAGCGACGAACGGCAGTCTCGTCCATATCGCGCTGTCGCCGCATGCCACGGAGTAGAACAGGTCGACTGAGCTCACGAAGCCGTGCAAACCGGTCACGAAGCCGCCGAAGAGCAACAAGCGAGAGCGTTGCGCGTCGAAGCTCACGCTCGGCGAATCAAAGGTGGCTGTCGGTCCGATCGGGACCCCTCGCGCGGGAAGCTGTCGGAATCGCGGCGTCGGCGCGAACGTGAGTTCGTGGATGACAGGATCGTTGTAAATCAGGATCCGGTCACGAGAGGGGTCGTAGAAGGCCTTGGCCCAACCGTTCGAGTGGATGCTCGTGCGTCCCTGCAGCGCCTCTCGCACCCATGCTTCGCCCGATCGCACGGGCCATGTGCGCCAGTAGTACGCCGAGTCCCCATGAGCGAGCAGCAGCAGGCGAGCACGCGGCGGGTCCTGCACCATCACGTAGGCGGAGCTCGCTATCGGCGTCTCCTCGATCCATCGGGTCTCTGCCGCGGCAGCGCTGTCGGGCAGGACGATCGACGCTCCTGCGCAGCACAGGCCGAGAACGAAGCCGAGCCGCCGCGCGAGGAATGCCCTGGTGCGATGATCGAACGTCAGTGCGAGCATGCCAGCAGTCTAGCGGGACGCCGAAGCGCCCGGCGAGCTTCGAGTTCGCCACCGACGCCAGACCACTCGGACCGATTCAGGGCGTGGCGGGCGCTGCCGGGCGCTCGTCGAACCGTCGCTTCGGCCGTGGCGCGAACTCCGCCACCAGCGACTGCAGCGCCGCGGTCAGCGGCAGGGCGAGGATGGCGCCCGCGGCGCCGAGCAGCGCGCCGCCGGCGAGGATGCTCACCGTGACGACGAACGGGTGCAGCTTCATGTGGCGCCCCATCACGCGCGGCGTGACGAACAGACTGACGAGCTGGTTGATCAGCAGGTAGGCGAGCCACCCGTAGAGCGCGCTGCTCGGATCGGCCGCGCCCCAGCCCGCCAGCACGATCGCCAGCGAGGCGGTCCAGAAGCCGACGATCGGGATCACCTCGGCCAGGGCGACGACGGTCCCGAGCAGGATGGCCCCCGGCAACCCGATGAACGCCAACGCGATACCGGTGACCAGGCCCATGATGGCACACACGGCGCTCTGCCCGCGCACGTAGCTGCGGAGCGCCCGGTCGACGGCCGCGAGCGCCTGCTGCACGCGCGGGCGGAGCTCCTCGGGCACGAACTGCAGCGCGCTCGTCTCGACTGCGGCGCGCTCGGCCAGCAGGTAGAACGCGAGCACGGGCACGAGCACCACACCCACCAGTTGGCCCAGGTCGATCAGCCGCCCCGCCGAGTGGAACACCGGCCCCGCGACGCTGGCGATCAGCTCGGGCGCCGTCATGGGGTCGGCGCCACCGAGCGGGCCGAGCATCTGACCCAGGCCGCGCGCACCCGCCCATGCACGCAGCGAGCCGAGCAGACGCTCGAGCGCATCCGGAGCGCGCTGCGCGAAGCCGCCCGCCTCACGCACCACCTGCGGCACCACGACCACCAGCGCCCAGGCCAGCACCCCCGCCACGGCGAGGATCACGAGCAGCGCCGCGGCATGGCGCGGCAGCGCGCGCTGCTGCCAGCGGAGGCGCTGCAGGAGCACCACCAGCGGGTCGAGGGCGAACGCGAGCAGCGCGGCGAATCCCACCAGCAGCAGCACCTCGCGCAGCATCCAGAGCAGCAGCACCACGACCAGCAGACCCACCGTGGTCAGGGCGAAGCGCATCGCGTCGGGCGTCCTTGGCTCCGGCATGTGCGGAATCTAGTCGCTGGCGGTGCTCGGCGCGAGGGGCGAGACGCTCAAGGAAGCAGCACGATCCTGCGCGACGCGCTCACGCCGCCATCGCGCAGCCGGAGCACATAGAGTCCTGGAGCGATTCCGCCGTCGACATCGATCGGCACCTCGTGCGTGCCTGCGACGATCCCCGTGAGGTCCTGCCGCAGCCGCAGCCGACCACTCAGGTCGATGAGCTCGAGGCTCGCTCGGGACCCCTCCGGGAGCTGGACTCGAGCGATCCATGGCGAACGCAGTGGATTCGCGAGCGCGCGGGCGAAGCCGACACGATCCGGTCGGTCGATCGGCGGCGGCCCCGAGGTCGTTCGTGTCAGGATCCTTCCCACATCACGCGTTCGGCCACGCCAGTCGACTTGGAGTTCGTACTCGTGATCGGTTTCAGGCCGCAAGAGGGAATCGCGGAACGCGAATGGCAGGTGCTCGGACCGGACCATGGTCCCTCGTTCGCGCCATTCCCCGCCCTCGGAGCGCGAGCGGAGGCGCGCCGTTCTCAGCGTGTCGTCGCTCGACTCCCACTCGAGGTCGACCCGGTCCGGACCGACCGACCTCGTGCGACCCGTCACGTGGAGCACGCGCACGACCGTCGCTGCATCGGCCGACGCGGTGGTGCTCTCGTCCTCCAGCCACCGGGATGCCACGTGAACCGCGACTCTCCCTGCCGCGTCGGATGGCAGGTCGCAGGCCACACGAACGCCCGATCTTCCGTTCTCGTCGAGTGTCACTATCGAGTCCCTGGGATCATGTCCATCCGCCC
Organism: uncultured bacterium; assembly: GCA_902826705.1. Lineage (GTDB taxonomy): Bacteria > Eisenbacteria > RBG-16-71-46 > RBG-16-71-46 > RBG-16-71-46 > CADEFY01. The sequence continues at coordinate 685 of CADEFY010000081.1, read as the reverse complement.
ACCACGACAAGTGGATCGGGGCGTTCCTCGGACCCTCGAGCTGGATCGACAGTGGCGGACGCTCCAAGAGCTCGACGTCCTCGGGAAGCGAGAGTGCGACCGTCGACGGAGCCACGTCGGCGGAGCCCAGGAGCCAGGTGCTCGAAGGGAAGCTCGAGCGCTCGCCCTGCAATCCACCGAAGAGCGCCACCGCGCCGCTCGCCGGCAGGCGGACGATGCTCGCGCCGATGCGGGTCTCAGGTGCCCACGCTCCGAAGGCGTCTTCGGTCAGCGAGAGTGGCGGTGCCTCAGGACAGGCGCTCCAGCCCCGGGCCGACTCCCCCCCGGTCGTCCTGCCGCCCTCGAACACCCACCTCGACTGGGCTTCGTCGAAGAACAACTGCGCGTTCGTTCGACGCTCCAGCGTGGAGATCTGCCCGAGCCAGCTCAGGGTGTCGGGCCCGAGGCGACCCACGACCAGCGTGTCCTGTTCGATCGACGGGAATGTCCCATCTGTGATGCGGCCGATGCCACCCAGAGCCGCGATCCTACGGCCATCTGGCGAGAGGGCCATCGCCACGCCAGTGGTCCCAAACGGGCTCGCACCGAGCATGGCGATCCGGCGCCATGCTGGAGCCGGATCCATCGCGAGTGTCGAGGCAGCGCTCCAGCGCCCGAAGTCTCTGTCTCTGGTGGTCACCACGAA
>CADEFY010000080.1 GCA_902826705.1 uncultured bacterium | reverse complement strand
CGTCGGTCGTGCTGGTGCTGCCCGAGGTGCGCGAGGACGGTCTGGCGCTCGCCGGCGCCACGCTCGCCGCGGCCGAGGGCTCGGTGCTGCAGGGCGAGGATGGACGCTGGCAGTTGCGTGTGCCGTTGCTCGTGGAGCGGGATTCGTTCCTGCTCGTGCGCCAGGGCCACCTCGCGTTGGCGCTGCCGTGGCACGCGGTCGTGCGGCTTCGCATGCTCGCGCCCGCCGCGCGTGCCGCGCTGCGCGAGCCCGTGCTCACTGCGCTGGCCCCTGCCGCGGAGCTGCATGGCGAGCGCCCGTCGGCGCTGATCGCGCGCGGACTGACGCGCGCGTGGTGCGTGGTGGAGCGCATCGTCTGGCGGATCGTGGCCGAGCCCGGCGAGCCCGACCGCGCCAGTCCCGTGCCGGGACTCGAGCGCGCGATCGAGGTCGAGGGTGGCGAGCGCTACTGGGTGGTGGAGCCGGCATGGCTGCTCCGGCGCGTGGCGCCGGCCGAGACACCGGCGTCCGCATGGAAGCCGCGCGATCACGCGCTGCGCGACCTGTCGCAGCCTCCGGCTGTCGACGCGGCGGCGTTCACGCCGCTGGCGCCAGCCGAACTCTCGGCCCCACTGCCGGTCGATCCCGGCGCGACGCACGCACTCACGCGGCTCACGGCGGCGCATGCCGTACCGCTCGTGGCGCCGGCCGCCGCGGCCGGGCCGCAGCCGCTCGAGCCGCCGGTGTTCGAGCGGCCGGATCCACAGGCCGTCACGCCGTTCCCGGGGGAGCGCGCGATCGGCGCAGTGACCACGGTGCTGGGCCCGGAGCACGCGGTGGAAGCGCCCGCGCCGGCGGACGCTGCGCTCGAAGCAGCCGATGGTCTGGAGGCGCCCGGATCGGTCGCGGTGGCGCGCGCGCTGGTGGTGGACGATTCGCTCGTGGCCCGGCTCTTCCTCGGCCGGCTGCTCGAGCGGCGCGGCTTCCACGTGGAGCACGCGGTCGATGCACACGAGGCATCGGCGCTGATGTCGCAGGGTCCATGGGAGGTGGTCTTCGCCGATCTCGCGCTGCCTGATCTCGCGCCCGCCGCCTGGTGCCAGCGGTTGCTCGCGCTGCAGGCCGCGGAGCGCACGCCGTTCGCGCTCGTCGCGCTCACGCGGGATGCCGCTGATGAGCACGCGGCCACGCGTGCCGGCCTCCTGCTGCATCTCCGCAAGCCGTTCGAGAGCGAGTCCCTCGACGACGTGCTGCGACAGATCCCGCGCGAACGGCGGGCCTGAGCGCGATGCGGCCCATGTCCCGGCATGCTGGCGATCCGCGTCCGCTCGTGCTCGTGGCCGACGACGATCCGCGCGTGCTCGAGCTGATGCGCGTGGCGCTGACGCAGGCGCACTACCGCGTGCTGACCGCGCTCGATGGCGACGAGGCCGTGCGGCAGTCGCTCGCCGAACGCCCCGATGCGGTCGTGCTCGAGACGCGGCTGCCGCGTCGCAGCGGGCTCGAGGTATGCGAGTTCCTGCGGCACGACCCCGACGACCCGCATGTGCCGATCGTGCTCCTCACGGCGCTCGCGGAGACCGAGGCGCGGCTCGACGGCCTGGCGCGCGGCGCCGATGAGGTGATGGGCAAGCCGTTCTCGCCGCGCGAGCTGGTGGCACGCCTGCACCGGCTGCTCGTGCGCGCGAGCGAAGTCCGCACGCAACGACGCCGCGCCGACGAGCTGGAGCGAGAGCTGGGCCGCGCCCAGGCCGACTCGCGCCGTGCGCATGACGGACTGGCCCGTGAGCATGAGCGCCGGCGCGTGCTCGAGGGCTTCGGCCGGGAGTTGCAGGGCCTGCTCGATCCCGATGCCGTGGCGGAGCGCGGACTGATCGCGGTGCAGCAGCGGCTCGACAGCCGCTGCGTGGCGGGCCTGCAGTCCGCGGGGATCACGCTCCCGTGGCGGGTCACGCGCACGCGCGGTGCGGCCCTCGCGCGCTTCGCATCGGTCGCACTGCCCGCCGATGGCGCAGCGGCGGCCTGGCTCGCGTCGCATGGCCGCCCGGTGCGCATCGGCGAGCGCACGCGCTTCCGCGACATTGACACCGAACTGGCACCGCTCGTCGCGCTCGGTTGCACGCTGCTGCTGCCGCTGCGCGGCCGCGATGGCCTCGTGGGTCTCGTGGCGGCCGACGATCCGGCGCATGGCGGCGGATGGGATGCCGCCACGCTGGAGGCGGTCGAGTCCATGGCCGCGCAATGGGCGCCCGCACTGCACGCGGCGCAGGGCTATCGCGAACAGCAGGCGCAGGCGCTCGCGTGGATCGCCGGTGCGGCTGCCGCGGGTGAACCGGCGCGGCGGGTGCGTGCCGAGGCGGAGGCGCTGACGGCGGCGATGTTGCCGCACGCCCACCTGCCGGCCCGCGAGGCCGCGCTGCTGCAGCACGCGGTCGCGCTCGGCGCGGCGGCGTGGAGCGGCGCCACGCGGCACTCGCTCGAGGCGCTGCGTCAGCGCGACTCGACGCGCTTCCTCGCCGAGCTGGGTGCGCTGATCGACGACGCCGGGTCGCTCGAGCTGGGCGCCGATCCGCCGGAGCGAACGCGCGCCACACTCGCCGCCGCCGTGCTCGTGCGCTATCGGCTCTCGCGTGAAGGGGGCCGCAGCCGCCACGAGAGCTGGCACTCGGCCATGGCCAGCGTCGCCGGACTGATCGATCCGGCCACGGCCCATGCGCTCGAGCGGTCCGCCACACTGCTGCAGTCGGTAGCCGCCTGAAGCACCACGGGCCCGCAGCGCGAACGCCGCGGGCCCGGATGCGCGTGACGGGCTACTTGGTGGCGGGTGCCGGCACGGCGCTCGCGCCGCTGTCGCGCAGGCCGCCGAAGTCCACCTTGGGCAGCGCCTTCGCCTGCTCCGGCACCGGATAGTACGGCGCCTCGGCGAACCCGAACATGCCGGCGAACAGGTTCATGGGGAACCGCTTCACGAGCACGTTGAAGCTCTGCACCTGCTCGTTGTAGCGCATGCGCTCGGTGGCGATCCGGTTCTCGGTGCCCGTCAGCTCGTCCATCAGGCGCATGAACGACTCGCTGGAGCGCAGCTGTGGGTAGTTCTCCACCACCACGAGCAGTCGGCCGAGCGCGCCGTCCATCTGCTGCGCGGCCGCGATGCCCGCCTGCGGCGAACGCGCACCGGCCATGGCCGCACGTGCGTCGGCGATCTGACCGAACACCTCCTGCTCCTGCACGGCCACGCCCTTCACGCTCTCGACCAGGTTGCCGATCAGGTCGCCCCGGCGCTGCAACTGGTTGTCCACCTGCGCCCACTTGTTGGCCACGGCCTCCTTGCCGGTCACGAGCTGGTTGTAGTTGCCGGCCACGCAACCGCCGAAGCCGAGCAGCACCACCGCCAGCACCACGATCGCGATCATTCCACCACGCATCCGACATCCTCCTGCTTGAAGTGAGCGCGGCACCGGGTCGGCGCCGCGCGGGGACACTACCAGCCGGCGCCGCCGCCGCCGCCACCGCTGCCGCCGCCGCCGAATCCTCCGAACGAGCTGCCTCCACCGCCGCCGAATCCACCGCCCCAGCCGCCGAAGCCGCCGCCGCCCATGCCGTCCCACGGTCCGCGGCGATAGTGGCGTCCGCGCCGCCCGGACTGCGCCGAGGTGGCCACGATCATCATGAGCATGACGAAGAAGATCAGCAGGGCCAGCACCAGCGGCGGAAGGCGGCGCTTGCCGCGCACGGAGTCATAGGTGAGCGGCCGGCCATCCCACTCGAGCGTGACGCCCTTGGCCGCGGCGATGCGCGCCGCGGTGACCTGCACCGCGGTCACGATGCCGGCGGCCGGTTCCCCTGCCCGGAAGCGGGGCACGACCTCGCGCCGCAGCATGCGCGACTGCCAGGCGTCGGGCAGCAGTTCCTCGAGCCCGTAGCCGGTCTCGAACCGGAGTGCGCGCTGCTCCATGGCCACGAGCAGCAGCAGCCCCTCGTCCGAGGCGGCATCGCCGATGCCATAGCTCTGGAACACGCGCACCTTGTAGTCGCTGGGTTCCTCGGGCGCGGTCGATGCCACCGTGAGCACGGCGAACTGCACGCCGGTCTTCTTCTGCAGCTGGTCGAGGAAGCCCTCGAGCCGTGGCGCCTCATCGCCCAACACGCCGGCGGCATCGGTCACATAGCCGGCCGCGGGCGGGATCGGCGCGCGGCCCGTCTCCTGGGCGCGCAACGGCACGGGAAGCGCGAACGCGGCGGCGAACAGCGCCCCCACGATCCGCGCGCGGACGCGCGCGCTCACCGGACCTGCAGTCCGTCGATCGCGCGGATCAGCGACTCGATGGCCGCGAGGAATCGCCGGGTGCGCTCACGCACCTCGGCCTCGGTGAGCGTTCCATCGGAGTGCCGCACGAGGTGCGGCGCGAGCAGCGCGGCGGCATCGAGCTGATGCAACTGCGCCAGCCGGTCGATCACCCGCTCCAGGCTGGCGGGCACGGGCTCGCCGTGCAGGCGCAGCAGGGTGCGGAACTGCGTGTGGAAGCTGCTCGCGAGGGCCTCGAGCGCGTGCTGCAGCCGGCGGCCGTCATGGCCCGCAGCGAGATACTCCTGCCGCAGGCGCAGATGCTTGCCGCGCAGTTCCTGCTCGCACTGGCGGCGCAGGTGCGTGCGCGGCACCTCGAGCGCGCCCAGGATGTCTTCGCCCTCGAGCCGCAGATGCCGCTCGGCGAGTTCGAGGAACTCGACGGGGAACACATCGAGCGACAGCCGGATCTGCTCGGCGGTGAGGAAGAGCGGATCGAAGTGCGGCGCCTCGCGCGTGACCGGGATCGCATGCGCGAGCCGGTCGAGTTCGTCGCCCTCGAGCGTGCGCGAGATCACCAGCACGTTCACGCGCTGCCTTGCCGGATCGAAACCCTGCATGAGGACGCTGCCGGTGAGGTAGGCGCTCAGGAACGAGCCGGGCAGGGCGGCGCGCACGGGGTCGAGCCAGCGGCGCGCGGCGTCGAGGATCGGGGCACTGGGCTCGATGCGGAGTTCGGCGTGTTGCACGCGCGGCACGATAGCGCAGCGTCACGCGCGGTCAAGCGCGCCGTAAGGGCTGCGCAGGCTCACTGGCCGCGCGGCTGACCCGCTGGCATGCTCGCGGCGGTGCAGGGGGCATCCCCTCGCTCTCGAGCCGAGCGCCCTTCCGGAGACGCCCATGTCCGATGCCCCGCAGGTCCAGAACCCGGCGCCCGGCGCGACGATGCGCCGCGTCGTGCGCAAGCACCACGCGCTCGTCCGCCTCTCGCACTGGGCGCACGCGGCGCTGCTCGGGGGGCTCATCGTGACCGGCATCGCGATCTACTGGGCCGCGCCCGTGTTCACGCACCCGCGCGACCCGCGGACGGGCTCGCGCGACCACGTGCTCGATGCGGGCCTCGCGATCTCGCGTGCGCTGGGGGAACAGCCGGCGAACGCGGCGTGGCTCTACGACCGCCTGAGCCTCGGCACGCGCGACCTCGCGCGCGCGCTGCGGCTGCACTGGGCGTTCGCCTACCTCTACATGGCGGTGGGGGCCCTGTACGTGATCGGGCTGGCGCGCGGCGGGGGGGGGCGCGCGCTGCTGCCGCGGCCCTCGGATCCACAGGAGGCGCTCGCGATGCTGCGCTACTACGCGGGCCTGCTGCCCATGGCGGTGTTGCGCCGGCCGTGGCCGCATCCGGTGATCCACTCCAAGTACAACGCACTGCAGCGCGCGGCGTACTTCACGATGCCGATCGCCGGTCTGCTGGCGGTGCTCTCGGGCTGGGCGATGCACAAGCCGTCGCAGCTCGGCTGGCTCGAGCGCGCGTTCGGCAGCTACGACGGCGCGCGCGTCGTGCACCTGGTGTGCATGCTCGTGCTCGGGGCGTTCGTGGTGCCGCACACGCTGCTCGCGGTCGCGGACGGTTGGGACACGCTGCGCTCGATGGTGGTGGGCTGGTCCGCCCGCGTCCGGGAGGGTGACGATGGCCGATCGTGACATGCCTGCGCCGCGTCGCGAGCCGGCGGATCTGGCTGCGCTGCTGCGCGAGCGCCCGGAGGAGGTGGTCGCGCAGCCGGTGGAACGCCTGCGCGCGCAGAGCCGGCGCGACTTCCTGATCTTCTCGCTCGGGGCGGCGGCCGCCGCCGTGGGGGCCGCGTGGCTGCTGCCGGACCGCAACCGCACGCGGCTGTTCGGGCGCGGCGCCGCTGCGGTGGACGGCCTGCTCGGTCGTGTGGGGCTCACGCGGCCGCTGCGTGAGCAGGTGCTCGACCGCGTGCTCGCATTCGATGACCAGGTGGCGGCTGCCATGTACTCCGAGCACCGCCTCGTGCGCACGTACACCCGCACGCAGGTCACGCCGTTGCGCAACAACTATCACGGGCGCACGCCCGGGCCCGAGATCCTGCCGGGCTGGACGCTGAACGTGTCCGGGCTCGCCTCGGGGCGCACCGAGCGCCTCACGACCGCCGACCTGCTGGGCCGGTTCCGGGCCCACGAGCAGGTCACACGGCTGATCTGCGTCGAAGGCTGGAGCGCGGTGTCGTGGTGGGGAGGGATCCGCTTCGCCGACCTGCTGCGGGCGTTCCCGCCCGCCGCCGGTGCTCGATGGGCGGCGCTCACATCGAACGTGAGCCTCGATGCGCGCGGCCGGCCCGAGCCCTACTACGTCTCGCTCGACCTCGGCACGGCGCGCCACCCGCAGACGCTCCTCGTCACGCACCATCTCGGCCAGCCGCTCACGCTCGCGCACGGCGCGCCGCTGCGACTGATCGCGCCGGTCAAGCTGGGCCTCAAGAACATCAAGGCGCTCACGGACATCACCTACATGACCGGTGAGCCGCCCGACTACTGGAACGAGCGCGGCTACTCGCGATACGACGGCATCTGAGCGCGCCACCCGCCGCTGCGCGCACACTTGACCCGCCTCCGAAACGGCACCTAACGTGCGGGCAGGCTGTCGTTCTCCCGTGGGAGGCGTCGTGCACGAGGTGCTGGTCATCGGCGGCGGGCCCGCGGGGCTGACTGCGGGCATGTTCGCCCGGATGCGCAAGATGAGCGTGCTCGTCGTGGACGCCGGCCACCTCGGCGGGCAGTTGGTGTCGCTCTATGGCGACAAGCCGGTGCACGACTGGCCGGGCTACTTCGACATCGTCGCGGGCGAGCTCGCGGCGACGCTGGTGCGTCACGCGCGCGAACTGGGTGTGGACCTGGTCGACCAGACCAAGGTGCTCGACCTGCAGCGCCAGGATGACGGCAGCTGGCAGGTCGTGACCCAGCATCAGGCGACGCGCGAGGAGCGGACGTTCCCGGCACAGAGTGTCATCATCGCCATCGGCGGCGGCGCGTTCGAACCGCGGCGGCTGAAGCTGGCGGGCGAGGAGCGGCTCGGTGACGACCAGCTCACCTACCGCATGGTCGACCCCTCCAAGGTCGCGGGGCCCGACGGGGTCGTGGGGGGGGGCGGCGACTCGGGGCTCGAGAGTGCGCAGACCGCACACGAGGCGGGCGCGCGCGTCGCGTTGGTGCAGGTGCTCGAGCGCCTCACCGGCATGGAGAGCAACATCGAGAAGGTGGAGGCCATGGGGATCCCGGTGCACCTGCAGAGCCGCGTGCGCGAGCTGGAGTTCGACGGCGACCGGCTGCGTGCCGTCGTCTGCGCACAGAAGGGGCGTGAGGCGCCGCTGCGTCTGCCGTGCGATCACCTCGTGGTCAACATCGGCAATGCCGTCAACCTCGAAGCGGTCAAGCGCTGGGGCGTCCACGTGGAGGGCAACCTGATCCCCGTGGACAGCCAGATGCGCACCAATCTCGAGGGTGTCTTCGCGTGCGGCGACATCATCACGCACGAGGGCAAGTACAAGCTCCTGCTGACCGCATCCAAGGAGGGCGCGGTGGCGGCCAACTCCGCATACGTGCACGTGCGCAAGCCGTCACGCGTCACCATGGGGGACCTCTACTCGTGAAGCCCGTCGTCAACGACCTCAGCATCCACATCGCCACGGTGAACGGGTCCGGCAGCCAGACGGCCAACAGCCTGATCCTGCGCGCCATCTTCCAGATGGGGATCCCGGTCAGCGGCAAGAACCTGTTCCCATCCAACATCGCCGGACTGCCCACGTGGTTCACGATCCGCGCCAGTGGCGAGGGCTGGGTGGCACGTCGCAAGCGCAACGACCTGTTGATCGTGATGAACCCCGAGACGGCCGCCAAGGACGTGGCCGAGATGGGGCCGGGCTCGGTGATCATCGTCAACGAGTCGATCGCGATCCCCGAAGTGCCCGCCGACCGCATCGTGCACCGCGTGCCGATGGGCAAGCTCATGGAGCCGATCACCAACGACGTGCGGCTGCGGCGCCTCGTGGTCAACATGATCTACGTGGGCGTGCTGGCCGAGATCCTGGGGATCGAGGAGGCCGAGCTCGAGCGTGCGCTCCAAGCGCAGTTGGGCCGCAAGCCCAAGGCCATGGCGCTCAACCAGGCGGCCCTGCGCGCGGGGATGGCGTTCGCGCGCGAGCAGCTCGCGGGCGCGTCGCCGTTCCGGCTCGAGCGCATGGACCGCACTGGCGGCCGCATCCTGATCGACGGCAACACCGCGGGCGCGCTGGGCGCACTGTTCGCCGGGGTCACGGTGGTCACGTGGTACCCGATCACGCCCTCGAGTTCATTGGTCGAGGCGCTGATCGGGTTCCTCGAGCAGCACCGCCGCGATCCGGAGACCGGGCGCAACACGTTCGCCGTCGTGCAGGCCGAGGACGAGATCGCCGCCATCGGCATGGTGCTCGGCGCCGGCTGGGCGGGCGCGCGCGCCATGACGTCCACCTCGGGGCCGGGACTGTCGCTCATGACGGAGTTCGCGGGCTACGGTTACTACGCCGAGATCCCCGCCGTGATCTGGGACATCCAACGCGTCGGCCCGAGCACCGGGCTGCCCACGCGCACGGCGCAGGCCGACCTGTCGTTCGCGCTCACCATGTCGCACGGCGACACCCAGTTCCCGGTGCTGCTGCCCGGCTCGGTGGAGGAGTGCTACCAGTTCGCCATGGACGCCTTCGACCTGGCCGAGCGCCTGCAGTCGCCGGTGTTCGTGCTCTCCGACCTCGACCTGGGGATGAACAACTGGATGGCCGACCCGTTCGTCTACCCCGAGAAGCCGTGGGACCGCGGCAAGGTGCTCGACGATGCCGCACTCGCCAAGGTGCGCACGTTCGAGCGCTACCGCGACGTGGACGGCGACGGCATCCCCTATCGCACGCTCCCCGGCGTGCGCGATCCCAAGGGCGCTTACTTCACGCGCGGCTCCGGCCACGACGAGGCGGCCCGCTACACCGAGTCGAGCGAAGTGTACGTGCGCAATCTCGACCGGCTGGCACGCAAGTACGACACGGCGCGCACCCTGGTGCCCGCGCCGATCATCACCGACGCGCCTGGCGCCGAGCTGGGTCTGATCGCGTTCGGCTCCACCCACTGGGCCATGCTCGAGGCGCTGGCGATGCTGCAGCGGCAGGGCATCGCCGCCTCGTACTGCCGGGTGCGTGCGCTGCCGTTCGCCGCTTCGGTGGCCGAGTTCGTGCGGCGCCACAAGAAGGTGGTCGTGGTGGAGCAGAACCGCGACGGCCAGCTGGCCGAGCGCATCCGCCTCGAAGCCCCCGAGCGCGCTGCCGACGTGCTGTCGGTGCTGCACTACGACGGCATGCCCATCGACGCCGAGAGCGTCGTGGCGGGCGTGCTCGCCCATGTCGCCCCACCCGCCGCGATCGGCCAGGGAGTCAGCCGATGAGCGCCCCCACCACGCCTCCCGCCGCGCCGGTCAATCGCATCGGGCTCACGCGCGCCGACTACGACGGCAGCAAGACGACGCTGTGCCCCGGCTGCGGCCACAACGCGATCACGGGAGGCATCATCCAGGCGGCGTTCGAGGCCGGGCTCGAGCCGCACCGGGTCGCGAAGCTCTCGGGCATCGGCTGCTCCAGCAAGACGCCCGCCTACTTCCTGGGTCAGTCGCACGGGTTCAACGCCGTGCACGGCCGCATGCCGAGCATCGCCACCGGCGTGCATGCCGCCAACCGAGAGCTGTTGCTGATCGGCGTCTCCGGCGACGGCGACACGGCGAGCATCGGCCTGGGACAGTTCTGCCACCTGATCCGCCGCAACGTGCCGGCGGTGTACATCGTGGAGAACAACGGTGTGTACGGGCTGACCAAGGGGCAGTTCTCCGCGACCGCCGACGTCGGCAGCACTCAGAAGACGGGCCGCGCCAACGCGCTCATGCCCATCGACCTCTGCGCGCTCGCGATCGAACTGGGCTGCGGCTTCGTGGCGCGCTCGTTCTCCGGCGACCAGAAGCAGCTGCGGCCGTTGCTGCGGGCCGCGTTCGCGCATCGCGGCACCGCGGTGCTCGACGTGATCAGCCCGTGCGTCACGTTCGCGGATCACGAGGGCTCCACCAAGTCGTACGCGGCGGTCAAGCAGACGGATGCGCCGCTGCACGACATCGACTACGTGCCCTTCTACGAGGACATCCACGTCGACTACGCGCCCGGTACCACGCGCGAGGTCAAGATGCCCGACGGCTCCACGATCGTGCTCAAGAAGCTCGCCGAGGACCACGATCCGAGCGATGCCACTGGCGCGCTGCGCGTGCTGCATGAGAGCCGCGCCGAGCACCGGCTCGTGACTGGGCTCGTGTACGTCGATCCGGCTTCGCGCCCGTTCGATGAGGAGTTGGCTGTGGTGGACACGCCGCTCGCGCAGCTTCCGCTCGAGCGCGTGCGGCCGCCGCGCCAGGTGCTCGATTCGATCATGCGCGCGTATCGCGAGGGCACGGTGGCCGTGGGTGCGGGCGGCGGATGAGCCCTGCCGGCGCCGCGGTGCGCGCGGGGTTCGACGAGCGCGCGCGCGGCTACGCGCTGTGGGAGGAGCTGGCGGCGGGGGACACGCGCGACCGTATGCTCGAGCATCTCGATCCGGTCGCCGACGAGACGCTGCTCGACCTGGGCGCAGGCCCGGGCGCCATGAGCCGTGCGGCAGG
>CADEFY010000079.1 GCA_902826705.1 uncultured bacterium | reverse complement strand
CCAACGTCAAGCTCGCGACACTGGCGCGCCGGCAGCCGGGCTCGGCATTCAAGCCGTTCGTCTATGTGGCAGCCATGGACAACGGCTTCAAGCCCACGGACATCATGGTCGACGAGCCTGTGTCCTTCCCGGGCGGCGATGGCAAGCCCTATGAACCCCAGAACTACGATCGCGAGTTCCGCGGCCCCGTCACGCTCCGCTACGCGCTACAGCAATCGATCAACATCCCGGCGATCAAACTGCTGCGCAAGGTCGGGACGAGCCTCGTGGCGACGTATGCGAAACGCATGGGGATCAAGACACCGCTGGGGCAGAACCTCTCGCTCGCCCTGGGCAGCAGTGAGGTCACGCTCTACGAGCTGACCTCGGCGTATGGCGTGCTCGCGGACCGCGGCGTGCGCAACGAGCCGGTCTTCGTCCTCAAGGTGGAGGACAAGGCCGGCGAGGTGCTCGAGCGTCACACGCCGCGCCCCATGGAAGTGCTCACCGAGGCCACGTCGGCCACCATGACCTCGATGCTCCAGAGCGTCATGGACCACGGCACGGGCTACCCGGCGCGCGCGGCCGGTTTCACGATCCCGGCGGCGGGCAAGACCGGCACCATGGACGAGTACAAGGACGCATGGTTCGTGGGCTACATCCCCAGCCTCGTGTGCGGCGTCTGGGTGGGCTATGACGAGAAGCGCTACATCGGCCCGGGCATGACGGGCGGCCGCGCGGCGCTGCCGATCTGGACCGAGGTCATGATCAGCGCCACGCGCGGGCGCCCCGTCGAGGGCTTCCCTGCACCGGCCGGAACGGTCGAGTGCGTGGTCTGCGCGGAGACCGGCATGCTCGCCACCGTGGCCTGCCCCAACACGACGAGCGAGATGTTCGCCGAGGGCGCCGAGCCTGCGGAACTCTGCTCCGCACACCCGGGCGAGGCGCTCGTGCGGCCCATCGAGGCTGCGAATCCCAGCGAAGGGCCAGTCGACGCAAGGGACCTGCGCCAGATCGACCGGCGCGATCGCGCCCGCGGCGAGGAGCGCATCCGAGGCCGCTGACGCGCCTCAGTCCACGCGTTCGATCACGCGCGGGACGGTCGGTGGCGGTGCGTCCGCCCAGCGGAAACAGTCGCGCACGCGCGCGATCGACGCGCCATCCTCGCGTGCGAGATGCAGCCGCAGGAACGGCGAGCCAGCCTCCACGCGCGCGCCGCGCTCCACCAGCATCTCGAGGCCGACGCGCGGATCGATCGCGTCGGCCTTGGCTCGGCGTCCGCCGCCGATCGCGACCGAGACCTCCCCCAGCGCGAACCCGTCGCACGCCGAGAGCCATGCGGTCCGCTCGGCGCACACGTCCAGCTGGACGGGAGCCCGATGCAGGCGTTCCGGATGCTCGAGCGCGGCCGCGTCGCCACCCTGCGCTTCGACGAGCGCGAGGAACCGCTCCCATGCCGTTCCGTCGTCGAGCGCCCGCGCCGCGCGCAGCCGCCCCTCCGCATCGTCCCGGGCTGCACCGGCCGATCGCAGCATGACCGCGGCCAGTTCCACGGTGAGTTCGCGCGTGTCCGCCGGCCCCGCGCCGCGCAGCACGTCGCACGACTCGCGCACTTCGAGGGCGTTGCCCACCATGCGGCCGATCGGGAAGCTCATCTCGGTCACGAGCGCCGCGGACTTCGCTCCGAGTCCGCGAGTGGTCGCGACCAGGCGCTGTGCGAGCGAGCGCGCCGCGTCGGGCGTGCGCATGAAGGCGCCCGAACCGCACTTGACGTCGTACACCACCGATCCGGCGCCCTCTGCGATCTTCTTGCTCACGATGCTGGGCACGATGAACGACGGCGACTCCACGGTGGAGGTGACATCGCGCAGCGCGTAGAGCAGTCCGTCCGCGGGAGCCAGATCGGGGCCCTGTCCCACCATGACGACGCCGAGTCGGTCGAGCTGGGCCTGCATCGCCGCCGGCTCGAGGTGGATGCGGAAGCCCGGGATCGACTCCAGCTTGTCGAGCGTGCCGCCCGTGTGGCCGAGGCCGCGCCCCGAGACCATGGGAACCAGCACGCCGCAGGCCGCCACCACAGGCGCCAGCGGCAGCGAGATCTTGTCGCCGATGCCGCCCGTCGAGTGCTTGTCCGCGCTGGGACGGCCGAGCGCGCTCCAGTCGAAGCGACGGCCGGAGTCCAGCAGGGCCTCGGTGAGCGCCTGGGTCTCGGCCTCGGACAGGCCGCGCACGAACGCTGCCATGAGCCACGCGCTCACCTGGTAGTCGGGCACGTCTCCGCGCGTGTAGGCGGCGATGAACTCGCCGATGTCCGAACCTCCGTGCGTCTGCCCCTCGCGCTTGGCCCGCAGGAACGCTCGCACGTCGAGGGACACGTCAGTACCCCTTCCCCTCGCCATCCTCGCCGCGCACGATCTTCACACCCGCGGACGCACCGATCCGGCTCGCGCCCGCGGCCACCATCTTCTCGACGTCGTCGCGCGTGCGCACGCCGCCCGAGGCCTTGACGCCCATCTCGGGGCCGACCGTGTCGCGCATCAGCTGCACATCCTCCACCGTGGCACCGCCACCTCCGAACCCGGTGGAGGTCTTGACGAAGTCGGCGCCAGCGGCCTTGGACAGCGTGCACCCCATGACCTTCTCGTCGCGCGACAACAGCGCGGTCTCGAGGATCACCTTGACCACCGTGCCCCGCCCCGCGGCCTGCACGACGCCGTGGATGTCCTGCTCGACCAGCGCGTAGTCGCGGGACTTGAGCGCCCCCACGTTGAGCACCATGTCCACCTCCTCGGCGCCCTGCTCCACGGCGCGGCGCGCCTCGTACGACTTCACGTCGGGCAGGTGCGCGCCGAGCGGGAATCCGATCACCGTGCACACCTTGACGCCCGTGCCGCGCAGCATCTCGCGGCAGAGTGCGACCCAGTTGGGATTGACGCACACCGAGGCGAAGCAGAACTGGGCCGCCTCGCGGCACAACTGCTCGACCTCCTCGCGCGTGGCATCCGGCTTGAGCAGCGTGTGGTCGATGACCGATGCGAGTCCGTCCGAGGCCGGGCAGTAGCCCATGGTCGCCACCACACGCGACGCGCCGGCCGCGGCCAGCAATCGCGTCTCGTCGGGCCCGCGCACGGCGCCATTCCCCCACGCGCTGCAGCGCTCGCAGGTGGCGTGGTCGTGCTCGCGACGATCCGCGGGCACGCTCGGCGACGCGGTCGCCGAGCCGCTCATGGCCGCCAGCACCTGGCGGGTGATCTCATCGACCAGTCGGTCGCGTTCGCGGCTCATCGTCGCCCTCCCGGGGGCTTGAGGTGGAACGCATCGGCGAGCAGCGCCCGCAGCCTGCGCCGGACCAGCCGGCCCCGCATGTCACGATAGTGGACCCAGAGGTCGAGACCGAATTCGGCGAGCACCTGGCGGCAGGCTCCGCAGGGCGGTGCGCCCTGCCCCGTGCCGGCCGTGACGGCGATGGCCGTGAACTCCCGCTCACCGGCGCTGATGGCCTGGAAGATCGCCGAGCGCTCGGCGCAGATCGACAGGCCGAAGGAGGCGTTCTCGACGTTGCAGCCCAGGTAGACGCGGCCGCTGCTGGACAGGAGCGCGGCACCGACGGCGAAGCGCGAATAGGGCGCATACGACGCGCGACGCGCCCGTTCGGCGGCCCGCAGCAGCTCTCGCGGCGTCACGCGCGCAGCTCCGGCAGCATGCTCTCGCCGGCAGCAGGAGCGGTCACGCCGAACAAGTCGGCGATCGTGGCCCCCAGGTCGGCGAACGTGCTGCGGCGGCCCAGGTCCGCACCGCGGCGCACGTGCGGCCCGGCGACGAGCAGCGGAACATGCTCGCGTGAGTGATCGGTGCTCGGCGTGGTGGGGTCATTACCATGGTCCGCAGTCACCACGACGAGTTCGTCGGAGCGCAACCGCGGGATCAGCTCGGCCAGCGCATGGTCGAAGCGCTCGAGCGCCCGCGCCATGCCGAGTGGATCGTTGCGATGACCGAACTGAGTGTCGAAATCGACCAGATTGGCGAACACGAGTCCCTCCCCCGGACGGCGCGCGAGATCGAGCAGCACCTGCTGGCCCTCCTCGTTGTCCTTGGTATGGATGGCATCCGACACGCCGCGTCCTGCGAAGAGGTCATCCACCTTGCCGACCGTGATCGTGGGCCGACCCACGGCATGCAATCGGTCGAGCACCGTGGGACCGAGCGGCTCGAGGGAGAAGTCCCGGCGAGCCGCCGTCCGGCGGTAGTCGCCCGGCGTGCCGGTGAACGGCCTCGCGATCACGCGCCCCACGGCGTGCTCGCCGCGCAGCATCTCGCGTGCCGTCCGGCACGCGGCATACAGCTCCTCGAGTGGCACGGTCGCCTCGTGCGCCGCCACCTGGAACACCGAGTCCGCCGACGTGTAGACGATGTACTCCCCCGTGCGCTGATGCGACTCGCCGAGCCGCTGCACGATCTCGGTGCCGGAGGCGGTCCCGTTGAAGGTCCAGCCGCGGCCCACGCGCTCGCTCCAGGCGTCGAGCAGGTCGCGCGGGAAGCCGTGCGGATAGGTCGGGAACGCGCGCTCGAGCACCAGCCCCATCAGCTCCCAGTGGCCCGTGGTGCTGTCCTTGCCCGCCGAGCGCTCGGCCATGATGCCGCGCGCGCCCTCGGGATCGGCGACCGGTCGCACGCCCGGCAGACGCTCCAGCCGCCCGAGGCCGAGGCGCTCGAGCGTCGGCACCGCGAGGCCGCCGGCGGCTTCGGCGACGTGGAGCAAGGTGTGGCTCCCGGCATCGCCATACTGATCGGCGTCGGGCAGGGCGCCGATGCCCACTCCATCGAGCACGATGAGGAACACCCGCATCATGGGGCTCCCAGAGCGGCAGCATGCGCGCGCTCGCGCAGATACTCGGTGGCCGCCTGCGTCCAGGCTTCGCGCTCCCCGACCAGCGTGGACATGCTCGCCGCCGCTCCGCCACGGACATACAGCCGCGTGACGCGCTTGCCGATCGTGCAGAGCACTTCATAGGGCAGCGTCTCGCTGGCGCGGGCGACCTCCCCGATCGGGAGCGACTCCGCCCCCTGCTCGCCGAACAGCACGACCTCGTCGCCGACCGCGGCCTCGGCGTGGTCGGTGAGGTCGATCATCGTCAGATCCATCGTGACGCGGCCCAGGATCGGCGCACTACGCCCGCCCACGAGCATGCGACCGCGGTTGGAGAGCAGCCACGAGTAGCCGTGTCCGTATCCCACGGGCACCACGCCCACCCGGGTCGTGCGCGCCGTGACGAACGTGCGTGAGTAGCTGATCGGTGTACCCGCAGGCAGCGTGCGCACCTGCACGAGCCGGCTGCGCAGCGACATGACCGGCTCGAGCGCCAGGCCGGCGTCTGCACGCGACGGCTGCACGCCGTAGGCCGCGAGGCCGAGCCGAGCCCAGTCGAGCCGCGCTTCGGGCAGGTTCAGGAACCCCGCGCTGTTGGCGGCGTGCGTCCGAGGCGGACGCAGGCCGAGCGCCTCGAGATGCGCGAGCAGCTGCGCGAAGCGACCCAACTGGGCACGCGCGAATCCCAGGTCGTCGGCCTCGGCGTCCGGGAAGTGCGTGTACACGCTGGCGATCCGCAGCCCTGGCAGCGCGGCCAACGCGCGGAGGAACGCCACCACCTCCTCTTCACGCACGCCGGTGCGCCCCATGCCGGTGTCGACCTCGACATGCACTCGCGTCGGGCGCGCTGAGCGCTGCGCCACGTCGGACAGCGCACGCGCCAGGTCGAGGTCGGCCACGGTCGGCTCGAGCCCGTGCGCCACCGCCTCCTCTGCCTCGGCGGGCAGCAGCGGCGAGAGCACGATGATCGGCCGATGGCACTGCGCGGCGCGCAGTTGCAGCCCCTCGTGCAGCGTGGCCACGCCGAACCGCGTCACGCCGTGCCCTTCGGCGGCCCGCGCCATCTCGACCGCGCCGTGTCCGTACGCATCGGCCTTGGCGACGAGCAGCAGTTCGCGTTCGGAACCCGCGAGGGCGCGCAGTCGCTCGAGGTTGCGGGCGAAGCGGTCGAGGTCGACTTCGACCCAGGTGGAGATCGGCATCGGCACGACGCGGGCCTCGCGGTGGCGTAGACTGCGCGGCTCGGATGCGCCGCGGGCGGGCGAGGATAGCGACCCGGCGCGCGCGCACGCAATCCGCTCATGGGAGGACCACGCATGTCCGCGGCAGAAGCGCCGGCCTGGTTGCCCTACGTCCTGGCGGCGATGGCCGGCACGGCGATCGCCGCGGCCTGTGGCCTGCGCGCGTTCCTGCCCCTGCTCGCGCTCGCGGGGGGCGCGAGACTCGGGCTCGTGAAGCTCGATCCCTCCACCGCGTGGATGGCGGGGGATGCCGCGATCCTCGCGCTCACCACCGCCACGGTGATCGAACTGCTCGCCGACAAGGTGCCGGCGCTCGACCACGCGCTCGATGCGGTCTCCACGTTCATCCGTCCCGCCGCGGCAGCGCTGGCGGCTTGGGCGGGATTCGCGGGCGTGCACCCGCTGCTCGGCTTCACCGCGGCCACGGTGCTCGGTGCGGGCGCGGTCGGCGTGCATGCCGCCAAGTCCAAGCTGCGGCTGGGCAGCTCGGCGCTCACATTGGGCACGGCCAATCCCGTGATCTCGTTCATCGAGGACGCCATCACGCTCACCGTGTCGTTGGTGGCGATCCTCGCGCCGCTGGCGGCCATGGCGATGGTGGCGCTCGGCGTCTGGCTGGTCGCGCGGGCACTCGGCCGTCGGCCACGGAGTGCCGCGTGACGGACCGCATGACGCCAGCGGGCGAGCACGCGATCTCCGACACCGAGCGCGAGGCGTTCGCGCGGCTGCTCGGTGTGTGCCGGCGCCTGCGCGGCCCCGATGGGTGTCCGTGGGACCGCGAGCAGACGCTCGAGACCATGACGCCCTACCTCACCGAGGAGGCCGTCGAGTCCGTCGAGGCGATCGCGAGCGGCGATGCGGCCGATTCGATCGAGGAGTTGGGCGACCTGCTGTTCCTCGCGGTCTTCTGCCTGGAACTCGCGGGTGAGCGCTGGGGCACGGGCCTCGCCCAGGCGCTCGATCGCGCTTCGGACAAGCTGGTGCGCCGGCATCCGCACGTGTACGGCGGTGAGCGCGTGGCCGACGGCGAGGCGGCATTCCAGCAGTGGCAGCAGATCAAGCAGGCCGAGAAGGCCGGGCGCGCCGAGCCGGTGTCGCTGATCGGGGAGGTGCCCCGATCGCTCCCCGCGCTGGTCGCCGCGTTCCGTGTGCAGGAGAAGGCAGCCGCGGTCGGATTCGACTGGCCGGATGCCGACGGTCCGCTCGCCAAGGTGCGCGAGGAGGTCGGTGAGGTCGAGGCCACGCTGCCGACCGCGACCTCGGCGCCGCGCCGCACGGCGGAGGAGATCGGCGACCTGCTGTTCGCCACGGTCAACCTGGCGCGCCACCTCGCGATCGATCCCGAACGCGAACTGCGCATGGCGACGCACCGGTTCCGCAGCCGCTTCCTGCATGTGGAGCAGCGTCTGGCGGCGACTGGACGCACCCCGCGCGAGTCGACGCTGGCGGAGATGGATGAGCTCTGGGACGAGGCCAAGCGCCTCGCCCGCGAGGAGGAGTCGCGATGAACGAGCGGAGTGCCGACCCCGGCCGCGAGGCCGCGCTGTTCCTGCAGCTCGTGCTCGGACTGCAGCAGACCGCGATGATGGCGATGGGCCGGCTGATCAACCCCATGACCAAGCGCATCGACCGCGATCTCGAGAGCGCGCGAGCGGCGATCGACACGCTGGCGGCGATCGAGTCCCGTACGCGGGGACAGCTCGAGCCAGACGAGGCGCGCGTGCTCGCGCAGGTGCTCAGTCAGCTGCGGCTCGACTACGTCGAGGAGGCCCGCAAGGGCTGATCAGAGCGCCTGCAGCACGGCGCACTTGAGATAGTGCGTCTCGGGCACCGCCAGGAGCTGCGGATGGTCCGGAGCCTCCCCCGCCCACTCGAGCACGCGCATGGGCCGCTTCACCTGCCGCGCGGACTCGAGCAGCACC
Source organism: uncultured bacterium (assembly GCA_902826705.1). Classification (GTDB taxonomy): domain Bacteria; phylum Eisenbacteria; class RBG-16-71-46; order RBG-16-71-46; family RBG-16-71-46; genus CADEFY01. The sequence goes on along the minus strand of CADEFY010000079.1, from coordinate 3,030 downwards.
TGTCGGAAGTCGGCGTCGCCGAGGTGATGGCTGCATGAACAGGTGACCAGCACGCCCTCGTCGTCCAGCAGGGCCATGGCCGCGCGGTTCAGGTCGCGGTACGCCTTGGCCCCGGCCGCGAGATGGCGTCGCGACTTGATCAGCGCCGGCGGATCGAGCACGATGAGCCCGAACCGCTCGCCTTCGCGCTCCAGTCGGCGCAGTGCCTGGAACGCATCCTCGCGCAGGAACGCGATGCGATCGGAGTGGCCGTTGCGCTGCGCGTGCTCGCGCGCGAGCGCCAGCGCGGGCTCGCTCGAGTCGACGGCGAGCACCGAGGTGGCTCCGCCGCGGGCCATGTGGAGCGCCCACTCGCCCTGGTAGCAGAACAGGTCGAGTGCGCGCCGGCCACGGGCACGTGCCTCTGCGCGCTTGCGATTGTCGCGCTGGTCGAGGAACGAGCCGGTCTTCTGACCGTGCATCAGGTCGAGCGCCAGATCGAACCCGCCCACGTGCACCGGGACGCGATCCGGCACGTCGCCCCACCACACGCCGCGCTCGAGTGGCAGCCCCTCGAGCGTCCGCATCGGCGAGTCCGCCAGGCGCATGACGCCCTTGGGGGCGAACACCTGCTCGAGGGCCGCACGCAGTGCGTCGGTCTGGCGTTCCATGCCGCGCGTCAGCACCTGCGCCACGAGCACGTCGCCGTAGCGGTCGACGATCAGTCCGGGAAGCTGGTCCGACTCGCCGTACACCAGCCGGAGCACGCTCTCCCCTGGCATCGCGGCCTCGCGCAACCGCCGCGCGCGTTCGAGCCGGCGCACGAAGAACGCCGTGTCGATGGCATCGCGCCCGCGCGTCAGGAGCCTTGCCGCGATGAGACTGTGGCGGTTGACGTAGGCGCGCCCGAGGAACGCGCCGCGGGCATCGGTCACATCGAGCACGTCACCGTCCTCGAACGTGCCTTCGTAGCGTTCGATCTCGTTGCTGAAGATCCACGGGTGGCCGCCTCGGACCCGGCGGTCCTCCCCCGGTCGCAACACGAGCTGGGGTGTCTCGCGGCTCATTCGGGGCGCCAGCCCTGGCTGCGCATCATGTGCCCGATCATGCGGTACGTCATGCGCGCCGCGAGGAAGTCCGAGGCCACGTTGCCGGGCAGCGGCGCGAGCTCGACCACATCGAACCCGACGATGCGCTTGTGCGCCGCGACCGCGCCGATCAGGTCGCTCGCCTCGAACCAGTCGAGCCCGCCGGGTTCCGGCGTGCCAGTGCCGGGCAGACAGGCGGGGTCGAGGCCGTCGAGGTCGAACGTGATGAACACCTCGTCGGTGAGCGTGGCGAGGATGCTGGACCAGTCGCCGCGCAGCGCGCGGAACTGCCGCGTGCTCCAGATGGGCGCAGGATGCGCGCGCAGATGCTCGGCCTCCTCCTCGGACAGCGAGCGGATGCCGACCGAGGACGCCGGACACAGTTCGCGGATGCGGCGCATCACGCAGGCGTGGCTGTCCGGTGAGTCGAGGTAGTGGTCGCGCATGTCGGCGTGCGCATCGAGCTGGAGCACCGAGAGCCGCGGGTGGCGTTTGAGCGCCGCACGCACCGCGCCCGCGGTGATGCTGTGCTCGCCCCCCAGCATCACGGGGGCCTTGCCCTGCGCGTAGACCCAGTCCATCGCCAGTTCGACGCGCTTCACCTGCTCGCTCGGCCCCTCCGAGGTGGGCTCGAGCTCGGGCAGCGTGTGGATGCCGCACCGGTAGGTGGCGCCGAGCTCGTCGTCCCACACCTCCATGTTGCGCGAAGCGGCGAGGATCGCCGCAGGCCCCCAGCGCGTGCCGCTCTGATAGGACACGCTGAAGTCGTAGGGCACGGGCAGGATCGCCACTCGGCTGGTCTCGAGCGCGGAGTCCTCCGGCGCGAGTCCGGCGAAGTTCTGCGGCAGGCCAGTCGGATAGTCGGGTGTCACGCGGGACCTCCTGTCGCCAGGGAGCGCACAGGGCCCCGGCCGGTGGGTCGGCCGGGGCCCTGGCTCACATGGATGGATCCGTCACTCCTCGTCGTCGGCGAGGTCCCCGAACTCGGCGTCCTCTTCGACGAAGTCGTCGCCTTCGACGAACTCGCTGTCGAAGTCCGAGTCCTCGTCATCGAACTCGTCGTCGATGTCCTCGTCGTCGTCGAACTCGTCGTCTTCGAGGTCCTCGTCGTCCAGATCCTCGACCTCGTCCTCGTCGCCGAAGCCCTCGAGATCGTCGTTCTCGCCCTTCTTGCGGATCATATCCACCTCGGAACGGTGCCGGACGCGGTGCGCGTCCATGGAAGACAGCGTGCGCTCGGGCACGCGAGAATCGTCAACCGGGCGCCGCGTGTTCCCGCTGGGCGCCTTCTGCCGGAAGCGAGCGGCAGTATAGGCACGGCTCGCGCCCGGTCAATCCCGATCTTGGAGCGCATCCGGCACGGTGGCTGAGCCGCCTGGCCCAGGGCCTCCCGCTCGATCGACGGCCCGCGACGCGGCCGGAGAGGGGAGTGGCGGGGTTGACGGGACTCGAACCCGCGACCTCCTGCGTGACAGGCAGGCGTTCTAACCAACTGAACTACAACCCCGCGCCAGATCGCAGCCGGGGCGGACCCCTCCTGCGAGAGCCGGGGCAAGATAGCGACGGGTCGTGGCGCTGTCAAGATCCGCCCGCGACGCGGCTTCGCGTCAGTACGCGGGTCGGATATCGACGCCGGCGTAGTAGTGGCGCAGGATCGCCTCACCGTCCCGGCCGGTCCGTGCCATGGCGAGCGCCCCTGTCTGACACAGCCCCACGCCGTGGCCATTGCCGGCGCCGCTGGCGACCACTCCGGTCACGCGCCCGTCGCCGTCGCGCCGCACGGCGATCTTGAAGAGGCACGAGCGCAGGATCGAGCCCGGCTGCCCGCCACGGCGCAGCACCTGCCGCAGGTGATGCGCCGGCACCTGGATCACGCCCGTGGTGGTGGTGATCGTGAGCCGCCAGACGCGGCCCGATCGTGAGCGCGACTCGACGCGGACGTCGAGCAGGTCGCCGACTCCGC
>CADEFY010000078.1:3280-11192 GCA_902826705.1 uncultured bacterium | reverse complement strand
CATGCCGTATCGCCGGATCGCCAGGTCGGTGGCGGCGAGGACGAGCGCCTCGCGCTCCTCCCACTCCTCGGAGTCGCGCGGCTTCTGCGGGAACACCACGATGAACGGCCAGCGTCCAGGCGATTCCTCGAGCCGTGGCCCGAGGCCGATGCGGGTGGGCGCGACCGGGTCATCGCCACACTCGCCGGAGCCGTGCAGGAACACGATGCCGGGCGTGCGGCGCGCGGCCGTGTGCCCGGGCGGGAGCCATACGAGGAACCGGTGCGTCACGCCCGCCACTCGCACCTGATCCTCGACGTAGCGTCCGGGATCGGCGCCGGCATGCGCGACGAGCAGCGGCCACGCACTCCCCACGAGCAGGCCCACCGCCAGCCAACGGCGGTTCAGTGCGCGGCTCCGGATCGAAGGCACCACGCCCACCACGCGCCGATCGCGAGCACCAGCAGCGCGAGCGCCCACCAGCGCCGGCCCCGGCTCGCCCAGTGGACGCAGGCGGCGACCCAGTCCCACAGCACCCCATTGCCGAGCACACCGGCCACGAGGAACGGCGACGTGGTCCAGTGGGCGTCGAAGCGCACGGTCCAGAGCCAGGAGGTCGGGCAGAGCGCGCGCTCCCAGCCGCGCGCCTGGGTGAGCCACGCGGGCGTCGCACCGAACCACGCGGTCTCCGTGAGCACCAGCGAGGCGAGCGCGACGGCGAGGCCGGCGGCATGCACCCAGGGCGAGAACCGCCGCTCGGTGAGGGTCTCGTCGCGCCAGGGACGCGGGGCGGCAGCCGCTGCAGGAGGAGGAGCCATGCCTTGATGGTGCGGCACGCCGGCCTCCCACGGCAACCCCCCAGCGGGTCTGCCGCACGTCCGGCGCGGCTCTGGTAGCGTGCGGAGGTCGCTCCCGCGCCGCGTCCCTCCCGAGGAGGTCCCATGTTCCGCCGTCTGCTGCCCCTGGCCCTGCTGGCCGGGCTCGCCCTCGCCACCGGTTGCAAGGGCGGCCGCACCACCTCGATCAAGACCCTGCTCGACGACCCGTCAGCCTATGACAAGCAGACCGTGAGGATCGCCGGCGAGGTCACGCGCAGCATCGGCATGCTCGGCTACGGCGCCTATGAACTCAGCGACGGCACGGGCACCCTGCCCGTGGTGAGCCAGGAGAACGGGGCGCCGCGCGAGGGCGCGCAGGTGGGCGTCGAGGGCGAGTTCCGGTCGGCCTTCACACTGGGCACGCGCACGGCCGCGGTGCTCGTGGAGAAGCGCCGCCTCACCCGCTGACGCGGGCGCGGAGCAACGAGCGGGCGGGCACGGGTGCGAGGCGCTCGCGCCCGCCCAGCCCCTCGAGCTCGATCAGGAAGAGCGCCGCCTGCACGTCCGCCCCGAGCTGGCGTGCCAGTGCCGCGGTGGCCTGCGCGGTGCCGCCGGTGGCGAGCAGGTCGTCCACGATCACGACGCGCTGGCCTGTCGAGAGCCCATCGGCGTGCATCTCGAGCGAGTCCTCGCCGTACTCGAGCGCGTAGACCTGACGCACCGTGCGGCTCGGCAGCTTGCCCGCCTTGCGCGCCGGGATCAGCGGCACCTGCCAATGCAGCGCCAGCGGCGCGCCGAACAGGAAGCCGCGCGACTCGATCGCGACCACGGCGTCCGGGCGCCCGACCTGCGCGGCGAGACCTGCGATGGCGCGTGCGTACGCGGCCGGATCGGCGAGCAGTGGGGTGATGTCCTTGAAGAGGATGCCGGGCTTGGGGAAGTCGGGGATGTCGCGGATGTACGACTCCAGATCCTGCAAGGCGATGCCCTCCCCGCGCGCTCGAGGCGCGGTCTCAGTGGACCGTGGCGCGATGCTGCTGGTCGAGATCCGCCAGCTCGATCGCCTGACGCAGCTTGCCGAGCGCCCGCGCCTCGATCTGACGCACGCGTTCGCGCGTGATGCCGAAGTGGTCGCCGGTCTCCTGCAGGGAGTGCGTGAGGCCGTCGGCGAACCCGTATCGGATGCGCAGCACCTGCTCCTCGCGCTCCGAGAGCGATCGCAGCAGCCGGTCGATCTTCTCATGTTCGAGCTGCATCTCGATGAGCCGCTCGACGGAGAGCACCGAGGGCCCGTAGTCCTCTGCCGAGAGTTCCTCGAACGCCTGCACCCCCTCGCGGGCGTCCGCCGAGCGCAGGCCGTCGACCAGCGCCGCGAGGCGTCCCACGCGCGCAGGGGAGATCTCGAGTTCGACGGCGAGCTCTGCGTGCGTGGGCTCGCGGCCGAGGGCCGTGCCGAGCACGCGATGCGCGCGGACGAAGCGGTTCATCTGCTGGAACATCTGCACCGGGATGCGCACGGCGCGGGACTGTTCTGCGAGCCCGCGCACGATCCCCTGCCGGATCCAGAGTGTGGCGTACGTGGAGAACCGCAGCCCGCGCTCGGGTTCGAATCGGTCGACGGCGGCGATCAGACCCAGATTGCCCTCCTCGATGAGGTCGAGGAACTCGAGGCCACGCTCGCGATAGGCGCGCGCCACGTGCACGACGAGCCGCAGGTTGGCGAGGATCAGCCGGCGCCGCGCGTCCTCGTCGCCGGCGCGGGCGCGTGTCGCGGTGGCCAGCACCTCGTCGTGGGTCATGCGCGGGATGCGCCCGATGTCGTCGAGGTAGCGGTCGAGCAGGTCGGATGCGCGCCCCGCGGCGGCGCGCGACTCCAGCGCCACCTCCGCTGCTTCGGCGTCTTCCTCGGGCAGGCGTACGCCTGCGGCGAGCAGGTGGTCCCGGAACTGGCGGAACACCTCGTCGTCGAAGTCGGGATCGAGCAGCAGTGCGTCGTAGTCGCGACGGGTCATCTCACCGCGCGACAACGCCTCCCTGCGCGCCTGGCGCAAGCGGTCCTCGAATGCGAGTTCGTCCGGTCCGTCCATGCCGATCACCCGCGGATCTCGAATCCGCGCTCGCCTCCCTGGACCTCGTGCCACCCGTCCTCGAGCACCGCGTCCACCCGGCTGCCCGCAGGCCCGCGGCGCAACGCGAGCAGCAGGTCGTCGAGGCGTTCGAGCGGGCCCTCGGCTTCGAGCTGGACGGTCCCATCCGGCAGGTTCCGCACCCAGCCCGCCAACTGCAGGCTGCGCGCCTCACGCGTCACGAACCAGCGGAATCCGACGCCCTGGACCTTGCCCGTCACCCGTGCCCGCACGCGACGCATGGCGCGAAGATGCGCGAGCCCCACCGCGGCCGCAAGCGCGCCGCCCTCGGAACAGACGAGCGGCCGCTCGATGCGAGCGGCCGCTCGTCCGGAAGAACGGAGATGGTCGGGGCGAGAGGATTTGAACCTCCGACCCCCTGGTCCCGAACCAGGTGCGCTACCAGGCTGCGCTACGCCCCGACCGAAAGCGTCCGCCGCCACTCCACCGCGATCACCACGACGCGGTTCGGGGCAGGACGGACGCCGGATGCGGCAGAGAACCTAGCATGTCCGCGCCGGGGGCGGCAAAGCGGCTCAGAGATGCAGCCCCCATGCCTGCATGTCGACGATCGCGGCCGGATCGGTGAGCCCCAGCTGCAGCGGCGTGAGCGAGACGCGGCCCTCGTGCACGGCGTGGTAGTCCGTTCCCGGGAGCGGCTGCCAGACCGGATCCTCGCCGCCGATCCAGAAGTAGTCCTTGCCGCGCGGGTCCACCTTGCGCACGAGCGTGTCCTCATACACGCGCGAACCCAGGCGCGTGAGTTCGAGCCCGGTGAGCTCATCGGTCGGGCGGTGCGGCAGGTTCAGATTGAGGAGCCATCGCGGCTGCGGCGCGCGGGCCAGCACCTGCCCCAGCACTCGCCCCACGACCTCGGCCGCAGGGCCGAAGTCCGGTTCGCCGCGCGTCACGAGCGAGGCCGCCAGGGCGGGAACGCCCTGCAGCGAGCCCTCGATCGCCGCGGCGACCGTGCCCGAGTAGAACACGTCCTCCCCCATGTTGGGACCGAGGTTGATGCCCGAGACGACGAGGTCCGGCCGCTCGGTGAGCAGGCCATGGAACGCGATCAGCACGCAGTCGGTGGGCGTGCCGTCGACGCTGTACACGCCCTCGCCGTGCGGGTGGATGCGCAGCGGCCGGTGCAGCGTGAGCGAGTGTGACGTGGCGCTCTGGTTGCGGTCGGGGGCGATCACCGTGACGTCGCCGAACGCGCGCAGCACGCGCTGGAGCGCGAGCAGCGCCGGGGAGTGGATGCCGTCGTCGTTGGTGACCAGGATGCGCACGTGTCAGCTCCTCGGCCGCGGCTCGAACGTGAGTCGCAGCATCATGCCCACGATGCGCGGCACATCGCGCGTGAGGCTCAGGTGGCTCGTCTCGTCACCATAGACCGTGGGGATCGTCACCTCCTGGATGCGGAAGCCGAGCCGGGCCGCCCGCACCGCCATCTCGGTCTCCACCTCATAGCGGCTCGCGGCGACCGGCGTGCGATCGAGTACCGCGCGTGAGTAGAGCCGGTAGCCGCACTGGCTGTCGGAGATGCGCTGGCCCGCGATCGCGCTGCACCAGCCGGAGGAGAAGGCGTTGGCGAAGCGGCGGTGTGGCGGCATGTCCCTGCTGCGCTCGCGCGTGCCGAGCACGAGGTCCGCGCCGGCCTCGGCAGCGGCCACGAAGTCGGGCACGCACTCGGGCGGATGCTGGCCGTCGGCGTCCAGCGTGACCACGCCGTCGAAACGGGCCAGTTGCTGGAAACCCGCCAGCAGCGCGTGCCCCTTGCCTCGGTTGGCGGCGAACGACAGCACCTCGGCCCCGAACTGACGTGCGACCTCGGCGGTGGCGTCACGTGAGCCGTCATCCACCACGAGCACGTGCATCGGTCGCGGCAGCGCCTGCAGCCGCAGCAGCACCTCCCCCAGATGCGCCGCCGCCTGATAGGCCGGCACCAGCACCGCGTAGTCGCTCACGCGAGCCCCTCCGGCAGCGGTTCGAATGCAGCCCACTGCTCGGCGTACGTGCGCAGCCAGTCCCGCATCAGGCTCCGATGCGCGCCGAGGCGCACCTCGCCTGGTTCGAGTGGCTCGCCCACGAGCAGTACGTGGCCATCACCGGGCACGCGCACGAGGGCCGTGGGCAGGATCCAGGCACGCGTCCGCTGGGCGAGCGCCGCGGCCCAGCCGCACACGGAGCCGGAGCGTCGCGTGTCGGCGGCACGGTCGCCCATGACCGCCACCCACTCCCCGGCGCGCAGCGCTCGCGCCGCGTGCGTGAAGAGCCCGCGCGCCGGCAGCACGCGCACGCCGAACGCGCTGCGTCGCGCCGAGAACGCGGCCTCCGCGGCTCCGTGATGCGGCCGCGCGGCCAGGTGCACGGCACGGCCGCGACTGGCGAGGTACGCAGCGCCCCACTCCCAATTGCCGAGATGCGCCGAGAGCAGCACCACGCCGCGGTCGGAGGCCTCGGCCCGCGCGAGGCGCTCGACTCCGGCGACACGCACACGCGAACGCAGGTCGCCTGGGTCCATGGCCTCGAGCCGCAGGAAGTCGGTGAAGCCGAGTGCGAAGTGCTCGAAGGAGCGGCAGGTCAATCGGCGTCGCTCGCTGCGGCTGCACTCGGGCGCCAGGCGCGCGAGATTCCGGTCATGCGCCCTGCGCGCCGGCACCCGCAGGTGGAACGCCGCGCGCGCGAGCAGCACCGCCAGTCGGTCGACGGCGGGGCCCGGCAGGCGGCGGACGAGCTGCTCCGCCATGGGGTGGGCCAGGGACGCGATCATCCTTGCCGCCGGCGGAGGAGTGAATGGTCGGGGTGGCGGGATTTGAACCCACGACCCCCTGCCCCCCATGCAGGTGCGCTACCGGGCTGCGCTACACCCCGACCGAGACGTAAGGGGAATGCGGAGAGGCCGAGCAATCTAGGCGCTGCCCGGCGCCCGTGCAAGCCGGCCGCCGTGGGGATCACGAGACGGAGGTCGGCTCCGGTTCGCGGCGCAGTCGGCTGACGATGCGGCGCAGCTCCTCCTTGACCTCGATCACCGCCAGTCGGCGGTCGGTCTCGGCGAACGCCAGCTCGACCTTGGGCGCGTCCTCGCGGCGCTCATCGAGCAGCGTGCGGCGTGCGCCGGCGATCGTGAAGCCCTTGTCGTAGAGCAGCTCCTTGATGCGCACGAGCATGCGCACCTCATCGGGGCGGTACATGCGATTGCCGGCACGGTTCTTTCGCGGGCGCAGCATGCTGAACTGCGTCTCCCAGTAGCGCAGCACATGCGGCTTCACGTCGAGCATCTCGCTCACCTCGCTGATCGAGCGATAGAGCTTGCCCGTCTCGGCCTCTTCGGATCTGCGGATCGCCATCGGCCCTCCTCCTCAGGCTTCGCGCTTCAGGTCCCGTGTCATCAGCGCCAGCAGCGCATCGCGTGGCCCGCGGCCCTCGAGCGCGATGGCGCAGACCTGCTCGGTGATCGGGAGTTCGATGCCGTGCCGCTGCCCCAGCTCGCGGGCCACGCGCGCGGTGTGCACGCCCTCGGCCACCATGAACATGCCGCCCAGTACCTGATCCAGACTCTCGCCCCGGCCGAGCCGCTCCCCCACGTGCCGATTGCGGCTGTGGCGACTCATCGCCGTCGCGATCAGGTCGCCCATGCCCGTGAGACCGAAGAACGTCTCGCGGCGCCCGCCGAGCGCCATGCCGAGCCGGCTGATCTCGGCCAGGCCACGCGTCAGCAGCGCACCCTTGGTGTTGTCCCCGAAGCCCAGGCCGTCACAGATGCCCGCCGCGATCGCGATCACGTTCTTGAGCGCCCCTCCCATCTCGCAACCCGCCACGTCATCATTCGTGTACACCCGCAGCCTCGGCGTCGAAGCGAGCTGCTGCACCGCCTTCGCGCGATCCTCGTCGATGCAGGCCGCGACCACCGACGTGGGTACCCCGGCGGCCACCTCCTCGGCATGACTCGGACCGGTGAAGGAGACCGGCGCACCGTCCCCGAGCGCCTCGCCCAGCACCTGCGACATCCGCAGGCCGGTCCCCAGTTCGAGTCCCTTGCTCGCGCACACGGGGATGGCGGCCCCACCGATCGCACGCACCTGACCAGCCACCTCGCGGACCGCCTGCGACGGCACCACATAGAAGTGGCATTCGGCACCGGCCACCGCGTCCACCAGCTTCGGCGTCAACTTAACGCCGTCCGGTAGCGCGATGCCAGGCAAGAACCTGCGGTTCTCCCGGTCCGCCTCGAGCGCGGCCAGCGCCGCGGCGTCCTTCCCCCAGAGGCGCACCGCATGGCCGATGCCCGCCAGGTGCACGGCGAGCGTGGTGCCGAATGAACCGGCGCCGAACACGGCCACGACGCTCATGCGCGCCCCCCCCTCCACTCGAAGCGGCGCTCCTCGCCGCGCACCAGCCGCCCGACGTTGTCCCGGTGCCGCAGGATCACGAGCAGCGCGATGGCGATGCCGAACCACGCCGCGGGCGAGCGCAGCCCCGCGGGAGCCCGCAGTGCGAGCGTGACCGCGAAGCCGACGGAACCCAGCATGGAGCCCAGCGAGATCCAGCGCGTCAGGGCGACCGTGCCCACGAAGAGCACCGCGAACACCGCGAACGCGACCGGGCTCAGCGCGAGCAGCACGCCCGCCGTGGTGGCCACGCCCTTGCCGCCCTGGAAGCCGGCGAAGACCGTGAAGACGTGCCCCAGCACCGCCGCGAGGCCGCACACGAGCGGGCACCAGGCCGCCCCGCCCGGGAATCCGACCGCGAGCGCGGAGCCGGGCAGCAGCGCGACGGGCAACGCCCCCTTGGCGATGTCCAGCGCGAGGGTCGCGAGCCCGATCCCGGGGCCGAGCGAGCGATACACGTTGGTCGCGCCCAGATTGCCGGAGCCCATCGAGCGCACGTCGACGCCGCGGAACAGCCGGCCCAGCCACAGTCCCCAGGGCAGCGCGCCGCACAGGTAGCTCAGCAGCACGCAACCGGTGAGCGAGAGGGCCGGGTTCATTCGCC
>CADEFY010000078.1:0-3270 GCA_902826705.1 uncultured bacterium | reverse complement strand
AAGCGCGACCATAGGAAGCTGCGGTAGTTGTCCTGCAGGCGGGACGGATGGTTGACGAAGAGCGTGAACGTCGGCGGCCGCACGCCGGTCTGGGTCATGTAGTAGATCTTGGGCGTCTTGCCCGTCACGGTGCTCGGCACGCCGCGACGGCGCTGCACGTCGATCAACCAGTCGTTGAGCTTCTTGGTGGGGATGCGGCGCGTGTTCTGCTCGACGCGCTCCAGCACGTATTCGGGCAGCTTGTGCAGGTGCTCCCGTGCGGTGGCCGAGATCGGGTGCACCGGCAGATCGGAGAGCGTCGGGAACCGGCGTTCCAGATCCGACAGCACGTCCTTCCACGCCTGCTCGCGAGACTCGATCCGATCCCACTTGTTGTAGAGCACGAGCACGGCACAGCCCGCATCGAGCGCGTGGTGCGCCAGCCGAGCCTCCTGCTTCTGGAACCCCTCGACCGCGTCCACGACCAGGATCGCCACATCGGCGCGCTCGAGCGCCTGCAGCGCGCGCATGGTGGCGTAGAACTCGGCCTGGTCGTCGAACTGCGCCTGGCGCCGGATGCCGGCGGTGTCGACCAGGATGAACTCCCCCTTCGCGGTGGACCAGCGCGCGTCGATCGCGTCCATGGTGGTGCCGGCGCGCGGCTCGACGAGCACGCGCTCCTCCCCGAGGAGCGCGTTGACGAGCGAACTCTTGCCCACGTTGGGCCGCCCCACGATCGCGACGCGCGGCGCCGGCGACTCGGGTTCGGCCTGCTCGGGCAGCAGTTCGAGCGTGCGATCGAGGACATCGCCCACACCCGTGCCGCCCTCGGCCGCGACGGCCATGGGCTCGCCGAGCCCGAGGCCATGGAAGTCGTGCACGATCGGGTCGGTGGGCACGTCGACCTTGTTCACGACCACCAGCGTGGGCACACCGGTGCGGCGGAGCTGGTTGGCGATCGCCTGGTCGAGATCGGTCACGCCGGTGTGCGCGTCCACCACGAACCACACCGCATCCGAGAAGCCGATGGCGGTCTCGGCGGACCGGCGGATGTCGACGTCACGGCCCTCGGCCACATGGGGCAGGAAACCGCCCGTGTCCACGAGCACGAACGAGCGGCCCGACCACTCCGCCCTCGCGGCGTTGCGGTCGCGCGTGATGCCGGGGCGGTCATGCACCACGGCGCGGCGCTCGCCGAGCACGCGGTTGAACAGCGTCGACTTGCCGACGTTGGGCCGCCCGATGATGGTCACGACGGGTGCGGACATGAGCCTCGGCGGATCCGGAGAGAGGTGGAACGGCCGCGGCGCGCCGGGCACCCGAGGGGCTCAGCGCGCCGCGACGATGGAGCGGGCAACGGGGGTCGAACCCGCGACCTCAAGCTTGGGAAGCTCGCGCTCTACCAACTGAGCTATGCCCGCGGAAGCTGGGTGTGCCGAACCGCAGCACCGTACGGAACGCGCGCGCGGGGTGTCAAACGCCAGGCTCGTCCGTGCCGAGCGCGGCCAGGGCGGCCTCCAGCAGCGCCGACGCGTCTCGCCGCCCGGACGCGATCCGCGGCGCCTCGAGCTGGTGCCGGAACCAGGTGCGCTGCCGTCGTGCGAACTGCCGCGTGCGCTGCGTGGTGCGCGCGACCGCCTGCTCCCGTGTGCAGTCGCCCGCGAGGCACGCGCGCGCCTCGTCATAGCCGATCGCACGCAACGCGGCGAGTGCGCCGCCTCCTCCGGCGTCGAGCACGCGCTGCGTCTCCTCGAGCAGCCCGGAATCGAACATGCACCGCGTGCGCGCCTCGATGCGCGCATCGAGCACCTCGGGCTCCTCGGTGAGTTCGAGCACACGGAAGCGTGCCTCCAACGGGCGCTGACGCGGACGCGCATGCAGGGCGCTGATCGGCTGGCCCGTCGCCAGCACCACCTCGAGTGCACGGAGGATGCGCTGCCGGTCCCGCACCGAGAGCCGCCCGGCCGTCGCAGGATCGAGCTGGGCCAATCGCGCATGCGTCGCTTCGACGCCGTGATGCTCGAGCTCGGCCTCGAGTGTCGCGCGGATCGCCGCGTCGCGCGCGGGTGTGCCGTGCAGCCCCTCGACCAGAGCACGCACGTAGAGCCCCGAGCCGCCGACCAGCACGGGCGTGCGCGACTCGGCGAACGCCGACTCGCACACCGCGGCGGCGGCACGCGCCCATGCGCCCGCGCTGACAGGCTCTCCGAGGCGGCGCCACTCGAACAGCGCGTGCGGCCGCGAACCGCGTTCGATGCGCGTGGGCTTGCCCGTTCCCACGTCGAGCTCGGCGAACACCTGTCGCGCGTCCGCACACACGACCACGCCGTCCCAGTGCGACGCGAGCGCCTCGCCCAGTGCGGTCTTTCCGGAGGCGGTGACCCCCGTCAGCACGACGACCGTGCGAGGCGGCAGCGGGCCGGTCATGTGCGGCCGAAGCGACGGTGCAGTTCCTCGAGATCCATCCGCACGAATGTCGGCCGCCCGTGCGGATCGCCATGCGGGCGGCTCGTGGCGAAGAGCCGGTCGACGAGCGAGCGCATCTCCTCGGCCGACAGCGCGTCTCCCGCCCGCCAGGCCGCGTGACACGCATGCGAGCGCGCGAGGCGCTCGAGCAGGTCGTCCTGCGAAGTCGGCCCGCCCTCGGCGAGTCCGTCGAGCACGTCGCGGAGGAGCTGCGCGGGGTCGAGCGTGCGCACCTCCGAAGGCACTCCCTGCAGGGCCGCGGTGGGTGGACTCATCGGCGAGACGTCCCAGCCGAGTTGCGTCAGGTGCGGGCCCACCTCGAGCAACCACTCGTACTGCGCGTGCGAGAGATCGACGAGCGTGGGGAACAACAGGCCCTGAGACGTGCCGCGCTGCCCCAGCAGTCGCGCGCGGGCCTCCTCATAGAGGATGCGCTCATGCGCGGCGTGCTGGTCCACGATCACGAGTCCGCCGCGCACCGGGGCAAGGATGTAGGTGCGGTGCAACTGCCAGAACTCGGGTTCGGGCGCCGGGCCCGAGGCAGTGGCCGGTGCAGGCGCCGAGCCGCCCGCGCTCATCGCAGCCGGCGCGGGCGGCAGCGGGAGCCCGATCTGCTGCTCATCCTGCGGGCGCTCGCGCACGCGCTCGGCCCACGCGGGCTGCGCGGCCTCGTGACCGCCGCTGACGACCGTGAACGGCGGATAGAGTGTGGTGAGCGGTTGCGCGCAGACCGAGGCCACGAGCGAGAATACCGCATCGTCATCGGCGAAGCGCACCTCGCGCTTGGTCGGGTGCACGTTGACATCGAGCCGCTCCGGCGGCACG
>CADEFY010000077.1 GCA_902826705.1 uncultured bacterium | reverse complement strand
CCTGGATGCCGATCTCGCGCAGCTCCTTGACCGAGTGCTGCGTGGGCTTGGTCTTCAGCTCACCCGCCGCGCGGATGTACGGCACCAGCGTGACGTGCACGAACAGCACGTCGCGGCGCTGCTCGAGTGTGAGCTGGCGCACGGCCTCGAGGAACGGCAGAGACTCGATGTCGCCCACCGTGCCGCCGATCTCGACGATGTGCACGTCGGCCTCGGTGGCCAGCGACAGCGACTGGATGCGGCGCTTGATCTCATCGGTCACGTGCGGGATCACCTGCACGGTGCGGCCCAGGTAGTCGCCACGCCGCTCGCGCGAGAGGATCGAGTCGTAGATCTGGCCGGCCGTGACGTTGTGACTGCGCGTCACCGACGCGTGGATGAAGCGCTCGTAGTGCCCCAGATCCAGGTCGGTCTCGGCGCCGTCATCGGTGACGAACACCTCCCCGTGCTGGAAGGGGCTCATCGTGCCCGGGTCGATGTTGAGGTACGGATCCAGCTTCTGGATCGTCACTCGCAGGCCGCGCGCCTTGAGCAACAGCCCCAAGGACGCCGCGGCGATGCCCTTGCCGAGCGAGGAGACCACTCCTCCCGTCACCACCACGATCCTGGGCATGTCTTCCGTCCTCCCTGGGAGTCCCTTCCGAGGGACGTCTACTACGTGACGATGGGTGTGCGCGGTCCACGCGCCTCGAGTGCCGCCATCTGCTCTGGGGTGTCGATGCCCGCGAAGGGGCGCTGGCCCAGCACGACCCGGATGCGCACGCCCCGTTCGACGGCGCGCAGCTGCTCGAGCCGCTCGGCCTGTTCGAGCCGGCCGGGCGGCCAGCTCGCGAACTCGAGCAGCAGGTCGCGCTGGAACGCGTACACGCCGGCGTGGCGCAGGGCCGGGCCGCCACGCGAGGCGCCAGCGAGGTCGGCACGACTGAAGTACAGCGCGTCGCCTGCCGCGTCGACCACGACCTTGACCACATGCTCGCTCGCGAGCGCGGCCGGGTCGGGCTCATGGTGCGCGATCGTCCCCATGCGGATCGCCGGATCGGCGCGCATCGCGGCGACGAGCGCGGTCACGGCCTCGGTCTCGAGTTCGGGTTCGTCGCCCTGCAGGTTGAGCACGATCGCGGCCTCGGGTCGCCGCCGCGCCACTTCGGCGACGCGGTCGGTGCCGCTGGCGCAGTCGGGCGACGTGCGTTCGACGTCTGCGCCGAACGCGCGCGCCACGGACTCGATGCGGTCGTCATCCGTGGCGATCACGAGTGCGTCCAAGCCGCGAGCCGCGCGAGCGCGCTCCCAGACATGCTGCAGCATGGGCCTGCCCCAGAGCGAGGCGAGCGGCTTGCCCGGAAAACGAGACGCGCCGTAGCGGGCGGGGATGACGCCCAGGACGGCGCGGCGAGATGCTTCGGGTCCCGTATGCACGGGATTGCAAGCTAGCAGGGTCGCGTGCGGGTGTCGACCGGCATGGCACGGGCTCCGGCCCGCGTGTGGTTCATCGAGACGCGGGGCGCTTCGCGCGCGGGCGCGCGGGCCGCCAGCTCGCCTCCTGCTCGCGCTTGGGGCTGCTCGCGAGCCGCACGGTCTCGCCGCCGGCGACCGGCGTGGCGAACACATCGATGTCGCCCCCCGAGCCCGCGACCTCGCTCGTGTGGACGAGCCAGCGGCCATCGGGCGACCAATGCGCGTACCAGTGCTTGCCGGTGGCGAGCCGCGTACGCCGCTGACTGCCGTCCACGCGCATGACCTCGAGCGCGGTCCCGACGCTGTCCGTGGTGGAGAACGCCAGCCACTTCCCATCGGGCGAGAACGTCGGGAAGCCGTGGTAGAGCCCGCGTCGCGCGCCGTCGGTGAGCACGCGCTCGTGTGTGCCATCGGCGCGCGCCAGCACGAGGTCCGCGCCGTCGGCGCCGTCGCCGCGCGAGTACACGATCGAGCGCCCGTCCGGCGACCACTGCAGCCCTGCAGACGTGGCGAGGGACTGCGCGACCAGCCGCCGCTCACCCGTGCCATCGGCTCGCATCAAGTAGAGATGCGGCGCGCGCGCGGTGTCGCCGGAATCGCGCCGCCAGGACGTGAACGCGATCGAGCGCCCGTCTGGGGACCACGCGGGCAGGTAGTCCGGTTCGGCATGGTCCGTGAGCTGCGTGAGTCCGGAGCCGTCCGCGCGCATGCACCACACGTCGAGGTTCCCCGAGCGGTCGCTCTGGAAGACGATGCGCTCGCCATCGGGCGCCCATGCGGGCCAGTTGTCGCGGGCGGGGTGCCGTGTGAGGTTGACCCACGTCGTGTCCCCCGCGGCCATCCGATAGACCTCGGAGTCCCCGCTGCGAGCGGACATGAAGAGCAGGTCGTACTGGCTCGGCGGTCCACTGGCTGTCAGCGCGGCGGCTGTGGCGAACCCGAGTCCTGTGATCACGGCACAGAGCATGCGAGCGACTCCTCCTGCTCGAGAGTCTACGGCTTCAGGGCCTGCCCGCGGAACATGAAGTACACCGCTCCCACCATGCACAGCCCGGCCCAGACGAAGTCGAGCCGCGGTTTCTCCTTGCGGTAGAGCATCGCGAACGGTGCGAACACCGCCAACGTGATCACCTCCTGCAGGATCTTGAGCTGCGGCACGGTGAGCACGCGTGCGCCGATGCGATTGGCGGGCACCTGGAACAGGTACTCGAAGAACGCGACGCCCCAGGAGACGAGCGCCGCCACGAGCCACGGCGAAGTCCGGTGCGTGCGCAGGTGGCCGTACCACGCGAACGTCATGAACACGTTGCTGATCACCAGCAATCCGACGGCGGTCCCGATCTCACGCATGCGCCCCTCCCGATGCGACGACGCCGCCTCGGCGCGAGAGCCGGGGCGGCGTCGAGATCCCGTGTTCCGGTTCGCTCAGCTCTTCAGCTCGGCGATCATGTCGGCCACGTCCTTGGCGCTCTTGTGCAGCGCCGCGCGGTCGGCATCGCCCAGCTCGAGCTGCACGATGCGCTCCACACCCTTGCCACCGAGCATGACCGGCACGCCGCAGAACATGCCGGAGAGGCCGTACTCGCCCTCGAGCATGACCGAGCAGGGCACGAGCCGCTTCTGGTCGGTGAGCAGCGCCTCGACCATCTCGACCGCCGACATCGCGGGCGCGTAGTAAGCCGAGCCGGTCTTGAGCAGCTTCACGATCTCGGCGCCGCCGTCACGCGTGCGCTGGATGATCGCATCGAGCCGTTCGCGCGGCATCAGCTCGCTCACCGGGATGCCGCCCACCGTGGTGTAGCGCGGCAGCGGCACCATGGAATCGCCGTGCCCGCCGAGCACCATGGCCTGCACGTCGGCGGCGGAGAGGCCGAGCTCCATGCCGAGGAACGCGCGGAAGCGCGCCGAATCGAGGATACCGGCCATGCCCAGCACGCGATGCTTGGGGAATCCGGTCGTGTGCCAGAACAGCCACGCCATCACATCGAGCGGATTGGTGACCACGACGACGTAGGCGTTCGGGGCATGCTGCTTCACCGCTTCGGCCGCCGGACGGATGATGTCGGCGTTGGCCTTGAGCAGATCGGTGCGCGACATGCCGGGCTTGCGCGGGAAGCCGGCCGTCATCACCACGACGTCGCAGCCCTTCACGGCCGCAAGGTCGGTGGAGCCCTCGATGCGGCCGCCCTTGTGCCAGAGCGGGGCGGACTGCTGCATGTCGAGCGCCTTGCCCTGCGGCATGCCCTCCATCTCGGGGCGGTCGATGAGCACGACATCGGCGAGTGCGCGCTCGGCCAGGTAGAGCGCGGTGCTCGCGCCCACGTTGCCGGCACCGATGACTGCGACGCGGTTCTTCACGGCTCCCTCCTATGGAGTCGGCCGCCGCGGCAGTCGCAGTGGCCCGTCAGAGAAACGAGACGCCGCCAGGCCGGGGGCCGGTGGCGGCGTCTCGTGCATCGCATGCGACTGAGGTCAGTGAGCGTCAGCGGCCAGCGGCATCACGTGCACCTTCTTGCGCGTGCGGCCGTGACGGGCGAACTCGACCGTCCCGTCGATCAGTGCGAACAGCGTGTCGTCCTTGCCCATACCGACGTTGACGCCCGGGAACACCACCGTGCCGCGCTGGCGGACGAGGATGTGGCCCGCACGCACGCGCTCGCCGCCGAACTTCTTGACGCCGAGGCGCTGGGCGTTGGAGTCGCGGCCGTTGCGAGTGGAGGACTGGCCTTTCTTATGAGCCATGCGTCACGCTCCCGTGCCGACGATGCCGGTCACGCGGATGCGCGTGAGCTCGTCGCGGTAGCCGCGGCGCTTGCGGAAATCGCGGCGGCGCTTGAACTTGAAGATGCGCAGCTTGGGGCCGCGCAGGTGCTCGACGATCTCGACCGAGACCGAGGCGCCCTTGACGCTCGGCTGGCCGACCGCGATGCGGTCGCCGTTGCCGACGAGCAGCACCTTGTCGAAGGTGAGCTTGGCGCCCGGGTCGCCGCTCATGAGGGGCACGGTGAGCACCTCATCGGGCGAGACCTTGGTCTGGACGCCGTGGATATCGACGATGGCGTACATGGATCGGGTGACTCCTGGCGAAGCCGACGGTGATGTCGTCCCGCGCACGGCGCAGGACGCCCGCGGCCTCGGATGACCGCTGGGGACCCCTCGAAGGGCCCGTGTTTGTATCACGGCCCGGAAACGAGTGTCAACGCACGCGCCGCACGGCTACGATGGCGCCCCCGCCCCGATCCCGGAGGATGCATGCGCCTCACCAACCTGTTGCTCCCCTTCGCACTGGCCGGCTGCGTCGCCGCGGCTCCCGCACCTGCGCCGGCCCCGCCGCCCGCCCCCGCCGCGGCGCTCCCCGCGCCCCCACTCGTGCTGACCGACGCCGACTTCGGATTCGGCACGACCGTGGTGCTCGGGCGCCTGCCGGATGCCCGGGACCTCGACTCCTTCCATCACATCACGAGCCTGTCGCGCGTGGTGCTCGACCTGCCGGCATGGCCCGCCGGCTGGGACCGCCTCCAGGCCATGGCGCAGGTGGCGCTGCCCGAGGGCGCCGAGTACCTGGTGATCCTGCCCGGCTATCCGCCGACGCGCGCCGCCGCGGACGCGTGGAACCAGGTGCGGCTGCCGGTGCGACTGGTCGTCGTCGTGCCCGGGCCGCCCTCGGACCGCGCCGCGATCGCCGAGCTCAACTCGATCCGCGCGCTCGACCGCGTCGTGGCGGACATGGCCGACCCCGTGCGCGCGGGCTTCGAACGGTTGCAGCGGCCGCTCAGCTTCCGCGTCGTCCGGCGTTGACGAGGTGCCAGAGTCCGATCACGGCGCGCGTGATGCCCCACGTGATCGGCAGCGCACCTCCCCAGAGCAGGAGCGGCCGCGGCGATGCCTGCAGGCCGGTCGCGAAGATCCAGCCGCCGAGCGCGCACCAGAGCGTGGCGGTCAGCATCTCGCGCAGTCCGCTCGTGAGCGACGCGTGCCGGCGCTGGGCGGGCACGGTGTTCGCCGCACTCCGGGTCAGAGGGACCGCGCTGCGGGACTCGGCCAAGGGGAGCCTCAGAGAGGGGAAGCGAGCGTGTGAGGGGACGTGGTCAGACAGCGTACGCGAGTGCGGCACGCGCGAGCGGCGGTGAAGCCGATCCGCCTGCGGCGCGGACGCCCGAGGGTTCGACCGAGCTGAACTGGGGCGTCGGATCGCTCGGACCCAGCGGCCGCCGAGACCACACCCACAGCCAGTACCCAGCGAACTCGACCCGGTCGCGCAGGATGAGACCGCGCTCTCGCAGCACGGCGGGGTGCATCGCCAGGTCATAGGCTTCTCGTGCGCGGAACTCCGATGCGCTCAGGCTGTGCAGGATCACCACGTCCGGAGCGCGTGCCATGACCGCCGCCGGATCGAGTCCGTCGCGTGCGATCCGGGCGTCGTTGAGCCCCCAGAGATCGATCGTGCGCATCCGGGAGAGATACGGGATCAGACCGCAATCGGATGCGGCGAGCAGTCCCTGGCCGCGATACGTGGAGGCGAGCGCATGGCCCACGCGCACGTGCGCGCGCTCGAGCCCCTGCGATTCCCTGCCCGCGTAGCCCTGCGCTTCGATGACCGGAGCGAGCGCGTACAGCATGAGGGCGGCGGCCGCGACGGCCACTGTGGCCCGCCGACGCGGCGCCGGCACACCGCGCGTGGCGAGGTCGAGGAGTGCCGGGCCCACGATCACACAGAGGCCCGCGATCACGGGCAGGAAGAAGCGGAACTGGTGCGCCACCTGCGTGGCGACATGCAGGCCGGCCACCGCGAATCCCGCGTTCAGGCACCAGATCTGCTGCTCCACGCGAGTCATGCCGCGCGCCGCGCGCGAGATCGCGAGCAGCACGAACGGGAACGTGAAGAGGTACGCCTGTGTCACGATCGGCAGCCCGCGCATCACGCCGGCCTTGGCGACCGCAGAGTTGGCCACCCATGCGTCGAAGTGCGCCAGCTTCCATGCGAAGTAGGGCGCGATCGCGAGCGCGGTGATCGCCGCGATCCGGAACGCGCAGCGCCTGGCGGCCGCGTCTCCCCCGACGAGCAGTGGCAGCAGGGCGAGTCCGACGAACAGCGGCGCCTCAGGGCGCGACAGGAGCAGGAGCAGCGCGACGATCACCGAGCGCCAGGGCAGGCGATCCTGCTCGGCGTCGTGCGCTGTGGTGTCGAGCAGGGCCAGTCCGAGCACCACGACGCTCGCTGTCTCGAGCCCACTCATGGCCCAGAAGACGAATCCCGGGATCGCCAGCAGGGTGAGTGCCGAGAACCGGGCGGCCTGCGCATCGGCGCCGATCCGGTGCGCGAGACGCAGGACGAGCCGGACGGCGAGGGCCAGGGCCAGGAGCGACACGAGGCGCGAGACGAGCAGCGGATCCGCGCTCACGGACAGCGCGCCCGCCGCGAGCAGCATCCAGAGGAAGTTGGAATAGCCCTCGACCGGGGCCTCGCCGAGGTTCCATGTGACCTGGCCGTGGAGGACCAGGTGCTGCGCATAGCGGAAGGTGATGAACGCGTCATCGACGAAGTAGTCACGGAACGCGAAGAGCTGGATCGCGACCAGCGCACCCGCCAGCACGAGGAAGGCCGCGGTCCCGCGCAAGCCGCGCTCGGCGAGGCCCGACAGCAACCCGCGGCGTTCGACATCGGCAGACCGCATGGCCGCGTCGGCGGCCATCAGCAGGGCGCCGACCCCGGCCATCCACTGACGGAGCCCCAGCTCACGAGTCCCACCGGCCAGCCCATCGAACAGGAGGATCGCGACGAGCAGGACCACCGCGAGCCCGGCCTCGAGAAGCGGCAGGACGCGTCGGAACCCGACGCCCGGCGCCGAGCGCGCAGGCGCCTCGGCCCACCCCCTCGCGGCGCGTGCGGCGCCACGCCTTCGCCAGGGCATGAACGGGACCCTCGTA
This sequence comes from uncultured bacterium, assembly GCA_902826705.1. GTDB lineage: Bacteria > Eisenbacteria > RBG-16-71-46 > RBG-16-71-46 > RBG-16-71-46 > CADEFY01. The sequence continues at coordinate 3,883 of CADEFY010000077.1, read as the reverse complement.
GACCACGGACGGTGAACCGACCCATCGGAGGAACGGAGGCCGCCCGGGACGGGGCAGACACCAAGGGGGAAGCCGGACTCTAGGAGTCGTCGGCTTCCCCCGCAACGGAATTCGTCCGTTCTCTTGCGCGTGCCCGGCCGCGTTCAGTCCGGCTGAACGCCACGCTCACGTCCCCGGGACCACTCCCACGACCTGCTGCGTCAGCTCGTGCTTGTCCGAGCCGAACACACGCATCTCGCCCCGCTTGAGCTGCGGGTCGTCCTTGAGGTCGATCTGGAGCTTGAAGCGCTTCTCGAGGTCGGTGAAGCGCCGCGCCTCCTGCTCCACGAAGAACAATGCCACTTCGGGGCTCACCTTCACGGTCACCTTGCGGTGGCCGCCCATCGCCATCACGCGGCGCATGGCGCGCTCGAGCTTGACCAGCATGGTCTCGTTGCTCGGCACCTTGCCGAGGCCGCCACACGTGGGGCAGTCCTCGGTGTAGTAGTGCAGCAGCGACGAGCGCTCGCGCTGACGCGTCATCTCGATCAGACCCAGTTCACTGACCGCGAACGCCTTGGTGCGTGCCCGATCCTTGCGCAGCTCGGCGCGAAGCGTGTCGAGGACCTGCCGCTTGTTGGACTCGATCTCCATGTCGATGAAGTCGACCACGATGATGCCGCCGATGTCGCGCAGTCGCAGCTGGCGGGGCACCTCGACGGCGGCCTCGAGGTTGGTGCGGAGGATCGTCTCCTCCTGGTTCTTCTTGCCGGTGAATCGGCCTGTGTTGACGTCGATCGCGACCAGCGCCTCGGCGTGGTCGATGCAGATGTAGCCGCCCTTCTTGAGCCACACCTTGCGCTCGAACGTCTTCTCGATCTGGGCCTCGATGCCGAAGGCGTCGAAGATCGGCTCCTTGCCCTTGTAGTGCCTGACGCGATCGGCGAGTTCGGGCGAGACGGCCTTGAGGTAGCGCTCGATCTCGTCGAAGGAATCCTTGTCGTCGATGAAGACCTCATCGACCTCGTCCGTGAACAGGTCGCGGATCAGGCCGGCGGTCATCTCGAGCTCGCGGTGCACGACCGAGGGCGCACGCACGCTCTGCGACTTCTTCTCGAGCTTCTGCCAGAGACGCGCGAGGTGCTTGATGTCCGCGGCGTACTCAGCGTCGCCCTTGCTCTCCCCCGCCGTGCGCGCGATCACGCCGACGTTCTTGGGCTTCAGGTCCGAGATGATCGCCTTGATGCGCTGGCGCTCGCTGCGGTCCTCGATGCGGCGAGAGACACCCACGTGGTCCACGCCCGGCATGAGCACGCAGAACCGGCCCGGCAGGCTGATCTGCTGCGTGACACGCGGGCCCTTGGTGCCGATCGACTCCTTGGTGATCTGCACCAGGATCTCCTGGCCCTTCTTGAGATGGTCCTCGATCTTGGGAACGGGCGCGCGACGGCGGCGGCCGCGGTCGCCCGCGATGTCATCAGCGTCGGCGAGGTCCTCGAGTGCACTCAGGGACTCGGCGAGATCGGACGCATGCAGGAACCCGGTCTTGGGCAGCCCCAGGTCGACGAACGCGGACTGCATGCCCGGCAGCACGGCGTTGACGCGCCCCTTGTACACGTCGCCGACGCTGCGGCGCTGCTCGGCACGCTCGACGAACAACTCGGCCAGCTCGTCGTTCTCGAGGATGGCGACACGGGTCTCGAACGAGTCCGCGTTGATGATGATCCGTTGCTTCACAGGAGTGCCTTCCGAGGCACGCGAGTGCGCAGCCTACCGGAGTGCCAGTGCAGTGAGCGGGTCGACCCGCTCGTCCCCGTGCATCACCCACAGCTCCGTGCGCTCGATGTCGACGGTGCGGGGGTCGCTCTCGGGGAACAGCACGCCGAGGAGGTCATCGGGCCGGGCCATGGCGCGTGCGGTGAACCGCAGCACCAGGTCGAGCGCCGGGGCGCCTTCTGCGTCGTGTGCATGGGCACTCACGATGGAGGGCCGTGCGTCGAACTCGCGAACCTGATCTTCGCTCACGCGGCGCACCAGCACGACATCCCGGGACATCAGCGCCCGGGCCCGCTCGTGCAGGTCCGCCAGCAGCCGCTCGGGCGCCACGCCGACTTCCGCGAGGAAGGGGCGTGGGAACCGGACGCGATACGTCGCGCCCTCGAGCTGGCTCATGAGAGACGGGGTCTTGAAGAGGATGGGCCGGAAGTCCAGGACCCGCAGTCCCTCGGGCGCCACGGCGTCGAGCCTCTCTCGGAGGTCGACACCGGGGGGCCGCTGGAACTCCAGATCGAACACCTCGGCCCGCGAACGAAATCCCAGTGGCAGCGGCGGCCCGAACGACATCTTCAGGTGCGCGTGATACCCCTGGGTGTAGGCGAGCGGTAGTCCGGAGCGGCGCAGGGCGCGCTCCCATGTGCGCATCAGATCCAGGTGGGAGACGAAGCGCAGCGCGCTGCCCTTCTGGAACTGGATGCGGAATCGGTGGCTGGTGGCCACGCCACCGGCGGTCGCGGAGGCGCCGCGGCGTGCACGGCGCCCGAACGTGGGCGCGGGCAGTGAGGCCAGCGCGGCCTCGACATCGAGCGCGGAGTGCGGCTGCTTGACCCACGGACGCTGGTTGCAGTCCACGACGCCGCACGCGAAGCACTTGTCCTCGAGGCGGCAGTCGTCGGTGATCCCCGCCTGGTCAGCGCGCAGCTTCTCGCGCACGAGGAACTTGCGCGTGACCGGCGACTGGATCACGTCCCAGGGCTGGTCGAGCTGGGTGTCGCGCTCGACCAGATAGCGCTCGGGATCGATGCCGTGGTCGGCGAACACGTCGAGCCAGGTGGTGTAGCGCAGGTGCTCGGTCCACGCGTCGAACCGGCAGCCACGGCGATACGCGTCCTCGATGACCGCGCCCAGCCGGCGGTCGCCGCGCGTGAACACGCCCTCGAGCAGGCTCGTCTCGGCGTCGCGGTACTTGAGCGTGATCGGCTTGCCCTTCACGGCTTCGCGCAGCACAGCGAGCTTGCGCACGAGTTCGGCGGTCGTGACCTGCTCCGCCCAGGCGAACGGCGTGTGGGGCTTGGGCACATGCGGCGAGACGCTCACGGTGATCTTGAAGTTGCGGGCTCCCACCTCACGCGCCGCGAGCCACGCGCGGTGACCGAGGTCGAGGATCGCGCGCAGGTCGCTGTCGTCCTCACTCGGCAGTCCGCACATGAAATAGAGCTTGGCGCCGGTGTACCCCTCCCGCGCCGCGGTGCGCACGGACTCGAGCAGTTCGGCTTCGGTGTGGTTCTTGTTGATCACATCGCGCATGCGCTGGCTGCCGGCCTCGGGTGCGAGCGTGATGCTGCCCTTCTTCTGCGCGGCCATGCGGCGCGCCACCTCGATGGGCACGTTGTCGGGCCGCGTCGAGGGCAGCGAGAGCTGCACGCGCGTCGGGCAGAGCAGGTCGGTGAGGGCGTGCACCTGCTCGACGATCTGCGTGTGGTCGGTGGTCGAGAGCGAGATGAGCGACACCTCCTCGAGCCCCGTGCCCTGCAGTCCCGCCAGCACTTCCTCCACCACCTGCTGCGCGGGCTTCTCGCGCACCGGCCGGTTGATCATGCCCGCCTGGCAGAAGCGGCAGCCGCGCGTGCAGCCGCGCATGACCTCGACCGACAGCCGGTCGTGCGTGATCTCGCCCACCGGCAGCAGCGGCATCGGCGGGTAGTAGGACTTCTCGAGCGCCTTGACGTAGGCGCTGAACACGCGGTCCGGGAACCCCGGCCGGGCCCGCGGGACCTGCCAGCCCTCGGGGCTCACCTCGGTGTCGTACCCGCACGGCACGTACACACCCGGCACATGCGCGAGCGCGCGCAGCAACCGCGGGCGCGGCCAGCCCTCCGCCCGCGCATCGCGTGCCAGGTCGACGACG
>CADEFY010000076.1 GCA_902826705.1 uncultured bacterium | reverse complement strand
GAAGCCCGGGGGTCAGTGCTCGCGCTTGGCGGTGGCTTCGATGAGCGCGAGCAAGTGAGTGGGGTTCGGGGTGGCTCGGGTGATGGTGGTGCGGATCGCCTTGATCAGCCGCGCGGCCTCCTGCCGGGCTCGCGGCGTGCCCACGGCGGCGGGGAATGTGGCCTTGCCTCGGGCTTCGTCGGTGCCGGCGCGCTTGCCGAGCGTGGCGAGCGAGGAGTCGGCGTTCAGGAGGTCGTCGGTGATCTGGAACGCGAGGCCGAGCTGGCGGCCGGCGTCGTCCAGCTTGGCGACGGTGGCCTCCCCCGCATCGCCCGCGAGCGCACCCAGCGCGAGCGAGGCGCCCATGAGCGCGCCGGTCTTGCGCAGGTGGATCGCGCGTACGAGTGCGGCGGTCGGGCGGCGGCCCTCGGCGCCGATGTCGAGCGCCTGGCCGCCCACCAGTTCGTCGGCGCCGGCCGCACGGCCCAGGCGGCGCACGGCCTCGAGCACGCGCGCGGCGGGCACGCCCTCGCGCTCGAGTCGTGACAGTTCCTCGAACGCGAACGCGAGCAGTGCATCCCCCGCCAGGATGCCGAGCGCCTCGCCATAGCGCTTGTGCGTGGTGAGGCGGCCGCGGCGGTAGTCGTCGTCGTCCATGGCGGGCAGGTCGTCATGCACGAGCGAGAACGCGTGCACGCACTCCACCGCGACCGCCGCCGGGATCGCGCGGCGCCACGCCCCGCCCACCGCCTCGCAGGCGGCGAGCGCGAGCAGCGGCCGCAGGCGCTTGCCCGGCGAGAGCGCCGCGTAGCGCAGCGCTTCGCCGAGCCGGCCCGGGCCGCCGGCGCGCCGGCGCACCGCCGTGGCGAGCGCGCGCTCGAACACCGTGAGCCGGGCGCGCGACTCGGGGCTCACCACGCCCAGGCCCGCACCCGCGCCGGCGCGGCGCGGCGCCGCCGCGCGCTTGCGCGATCGGCCCGCCATCAGAACGGCAGCTCGCCGTCGCGCGCGGTCGGATCGCCCTCGAGTTCCATGGCCTCGGTGGTGGGCGCCTCGCCCGCTCGCTCGACCAGTCGCTCGATGCGCTTCTCGGCCTCGTCGAGCGTGCGCGTGAGCGTGCGCGACAGCCCCACGCCCTCCTCATAGCGTGCGATCGACTGCTCCAGCGACAGCTCGCCGCTCTCCAGTTCCTCCACGATCGACTCGAGCCGCTTCATCGAGTCCTCGAAACCCACGTCCTTCGGCCGGTCCTCCGCGGCTGCCTTACGCACTGCCATCGTCCCCCCCTCCTCGCACCGACTCGATCCGTGCCTCGGCCGTCGCACCGCGCGCGAACTGCAGCGTGACGCGATCGCCGGCCGACAACTCGCGCGCCGTGCGCACCAGCGCCCCGGCGGGGTCACGTACGAGCGCATAGCCGCGGTCGAGCACCCGCTCCGGCGAGAGTGCCCGCAACCGGTCCTCGAGCGCCAGTGCGCGGCGGCGCAGACCCTGCACCTGCTCCACCACGCGGCTCTGCAGCGCTCGCGACGCCAGCCGGTGACGCGCGCGCTCGCGCGTGAGGCGCGCGGGCAGCGCCTCGCGCAGCCCGTAGGCGCGGACCAGCCGCAGCAGGCGCTCGCGCTCGGCCGCCATGCGACCGTGCAGCGCCAGGTCGAGCCGCTCGCGCACCTCGTCGACGCGCTGCTGCAGTGTGCCGAACACATCGCGCACGCGGCGGAAGCCGTAGTGCGACAGCACCGCCTCCAGCCCGCGGCGGCGATCGGCCAGCGCCACGCGCACCGCGCGCGTGGCGAGCAGCGCCGACTGCGCCACGCGCTGGCGCACGTCGGACGCCTCGCGCACCGCCAGCTCGGCGGCGTGGCTCGGCGTGGCGGCGCGCACGTCGGCCGCCAGGTCGGCGAGCGTCCAGTCCACCTCGTGCCCGACGCCCGCGATCACCGGCGTGCGGCATGCGGCGATCGCGCGCACCACCGCCTCCTCATTGAAAGCCCACAGGTCCTCGATCGATCCGCCGCCGCGGCCCACGATCAGCAGGTCGGCGCCGCCCCAGGCGTCGAAGCGCTGGATCGCTCCCGCGATCTCGGCGGCGGCGCCCTCGCCCTGGACCCTGACCGGTGCGAGCACGATCCGGATGCCGGGCCAGCGCTGCCGCAGCACGCGCACCATGTCGCGCACGGCCGCACCGATCGGCGAAGTCACGAGGCCGATGCGCATCGGGTACGCCGGCAGCGTCCGCTTGCGCGATGCATCGAACAGCCCCTCAGCCGCCAGCTTCTGCTTGAGCGCCTCGAGCTGCAGCAGCAGCGCACCGAGTCCGGCCGGACGCAGCTGCCGCACCACGAGTTGGTAGCGGCCCTGCGGGGGGTAGATGTCGATGCCGCCCAGCGCCTCGACCTGCTGCCCATCGCGCAGGTCGAACGCGAGTCGTGCAGCGGAGCCCTTCCAGAGCACGCACTCGAGCCTGGCCTCGGTGCCCTCTTTGAGCGTGAAGTACACATGGCCGCTCGTGGCGCGCTTCAGGCCCGACACCTCGCCGCGCACCCAGACTTCGGGGAACGCGTCGGACACCAGTTCGCGCAGCGCCGCGGTGAGCTCGGGCACCGACAGGATGCGGTCGTCGGCCGCGGGCAGCAGGCTCACGCGCTGCGACCCGACTGGCGCTCGGCCGCGATCACGGTGTTGAGCACCACCATCGCCACGGTCATCGGTCCCACGCCGCCCGGCACTGGCGTGATCGCCGACGCCACGTGGCGCACGGACTCGAAATCGACGTCGCCCGTCAGGCGGCTCTTGCCGCCGCCCGCGGGCGCCAGGCGATGGATGCCCACGTCCACCACGACCGCGCCCGGCTTGACCCAGTCGGCGGTCACCATGTGCGGCCGTCCCACCGCCGCCACGAGCAGGTCCGCATCCCGCGCCAGGCGCTGCAGGTCGGGGCCGCTGGCCGAATGGCCGATCGTGACCGTCATGTCGCAGCCCTTGGCCGAGAGCAGCGTCGCCATCGGTCGGCCCACGATGTGCGAGCGCCCGAGCACGACCGCGTGGCGCCCCGCCAGCGGGATGCCGTGATGCTGCAGCAGCCGCAGCACGCCGTAGGGCGTGGCGGGCACGAACCCCGGCAGGCCGAGCGCGAGCCGCCCCGCGTTCTCGGGGTGGAAGCCGTCCACGTCCTTGTGGGGCGGGATCGCCTCCAGCACCGGCTGGCCATCGGCGGGTGGCGCGAGCGGAAGCTGCACGAGGATGCCGTGCACACCGGGGTCCGCGCCCAGCGCGCGCACGCGCGCCACCACGTCGGCCGTGCTCGTGCCCGCGGGCAGCCCGACGCGCAGCACCTCGATCCCCGCCTCGGCGCACGCCTCGCCCTTCTTGCGCAGGTACACCTGCGAGGCCGGATCGTCGCCCACCGAGACGAGCGCGAGCTTGGGGGTGACGCCGGCCTCGAGCAGCGCGTGCGCGCGCATGCGCGCTTCGATCGCCACCGCGTCGGCCGGTTCGGCGCCGGTGAGCAGGCGCGCACCGGTGTCGGCGCCCGTGCGGCGATGCGACGCAGCAGCCTTGTCGTAGGGGATCTGCAGGCGCTGGATCGCCGTGGCGCGGCCCGTCGACTCGTCCACGTGCACGAGCACGGCATTGAGGCGCAGGTCGCCTTCGGCCGGCGTGAGCCGTTCGGGCAGTTGCGTGAGGAATCGGCGCAGCGCGCCCTTGCGGTCCATGCCGATCACCGAGTCGAACCCGCCCGTCATGCCCGCATCGCACAGGAACGCGGTGCCGCCTGGCAGGATGCGGTCGTCCGCGGTCTGCACATGCGTGTGTGTGCCCACCACGAGGCTCGCACGGCCGTCGAGATGCCACCCGAGCGCGATCTTCTCGGCGGTCGTCTCGGCATGGAAGTCCACGAGGATCACGGGCGTCTGCGCGCGCAGCGCCGTCACGGCCGCATCGGCGGCGCGGAAGGGATCGTCGGCCTCGCGCATGAACACGCGACCGAGCAGATTGACCACGCCCACCGCCACGCCGTTGGAGGCGCGCATCACACGCCAGCCCTCGCCCGGTGTGCCCGGCGGCAGGTTGGCCGGCCGCACGAGGCGCGGCTCCTCGGCCAGGTAGTCCATGGCGTCCTTCTTGTCCCACAGGTGATTGCCACCCGTGAGCACATCGCAGCCGGCCTGGAAGAGGTCCTTGGCCACCTCGCGGGTCACGCCGAATCCCGCGGCGCTGTTCTCGCAGTTGCACACCACGAGATGCACGCCGAGCCGCTGTCGGAGTTCGGGCAGCAGGCCCTTGAGCACCTCGCGGCCGGGGCTGCCGATCACGTCGGCGATGAACAGCAGGTGGGTCACGGATCCCTCCGCGAGCGGGCGGCGCGCGGCCGCCACTGGTGCGCTTCCATGTGCACGCAGCCGCGTGCATCGAACGTCACGCCCTCGGCCGCGAGCCGCAGGCGCTGGGTGAGCCCGCTCTCGGGGCTGAGCCGCGCCAGACTCAACTTGCCGCCGGCGGCGACCACGCGGTGCCATGGATGCGGCGAACCCGCTGGCAGCGCGCGCAGCGCGTAGCCGGCCACGCGCGGAGCATGCGGGAGTCCCGCGAGGTCGGCCACCTGCCCGTACGTGGCCACGCTACCGCGCGGGATGCGGCGCACCACGGCGTAGATGCGCGTGTAGGCGTTGGCGGGCGCATCGACGCGCTCGCGCAGCCGCCGCGACGAGGGACGCGCACGCGCAGCCATCAGCGCGCGTGGTCCACGGCGCGCGTCTCGCGGATCACCGTGACGCGGATCTGGCCCGGGTAGGTGAGCTCCTTCTCGATGCGGCGGGCGATCTCGTCGGCCAGGCCATGCGCACGAGCGTCGTCGACCTTCTGGTGCTCGACCATGATGCGGATCTCGCGCCCAGCCTGGATCGCATAGCTCTTCTCGACGCCCGGGAACGCATTGGCGATCTTCTCGAGCGCCTCGAGGCGCTTGATGTAGATCTCGAGGCTCTCGCGGCGGGCGCCCGGACGCGCGCCCGAGATCGCGTCGGCGGCCGAGATCAGCACCGGCCAGAGGCTGCCGCCGGCGTAGTCATCGTGGTGGTAGCCGATCGCATCGAGCACCTCCTGTGGCTCGTGGTGGCGCGCCGCCACCTCCATGCCGAGCGCCGGGTGTGTGCCCTCCTGGTCATGGTCGATGGCCTTGCCGATGTCGTGCATGAGCCCGCCGCGCTTGGCCATCTTCTGGTCCATGCCGATCTCGGCCGCCATCATGCCCGCCAGATGCGCCACCTCGATCGAGTGCCGCAGGATGTTCTGGCCGTACGACGTGCGGTAGTGCAGCCGGCCGAGCAGCTTCTGCAGTTCGGGATGCACTCCGACCACGCCCACCTCGGCGCACGCGAGGTCGCCCATCTCGATGATCCGGGCCTCCACCTCCTCGCGCACCTTGGTCACCACCTCCTCGATGCGTGCCGGGTGGATGCGGCCGTCGGCGACGAGGCGCTCGAGCGACTGGCGCGCCACCTCGCGGCGCACCGGATCGAACGCCGAGAGGATCACGGCCTCGGGCGTGTCATCGATGATCACGTCGACGCCTGTGATCGTCTCGAACGAGCGGATGTTGCGGCCCTCGCGGCCGATGATGCGGCCCTTCATGTCGTCGCTCGGCAGGTGCACCACCGACACCGAGGACTCGGACACGTGGTCCCCCGCGTAGCGCTGGATCGCGAGCACGATGATGCGGCGCGCCTCGCGTTCTGCCGCGCGCTGCGCCGTCTCGCGCACCTCGGCAGCGCGCTTGGTGATCTCGGCGCGCGCCTCCTCCTCGACGCGGGCCAGCAGCTGCAGGCGCGCCTGGTCGGGGGTGAGGCCGGCGATGCGCGCGAGCCTGGCCTGGCCCTCGGCCATGAGCTGGTCGAGCTCACCGGTGCGCGCCTTGACGGTCTGCTCGCGCGCGCCGAGGTCGTTCTCGACCTTCTTCAAGTCGCGCTCCTGCTTGTCGATCAGCTCGACGCGGCGGTTGAACGCCGCCTCCTTCTGCTGGAACGCCCGCTCGGTCTCGAGCTGGGCGTTGCGCGACTGCAGCATCTCGCGCTCGACCTCCTGCTTCATCTGCAGGGCGGCCTCGCGGCCCTCGAGCTGCGCGTCGCGCTTGAGCCGCTCTGCCTCGCGCGCTGCGTCCTCGACCACGCTCTGGGCCTGCTGCTCGGCGGAACGCAGCCGGGCGCGCCCGAGCTGGGAGCGGATGAACCATCCGACGCCGAAGGCCACGAGCGAGACCGCCGCCAGGCCCAGCGCCAGCATCATGCTGTCGATCTGCACGTGTCGCCTCCCCGGGGAATGGCCCCGGGCAGGGAGAAGGGCCCCGCCACTGCCGTGTGGTCCGCGTTCTTGAAGACCCGGAAGGTTCCAGGTGGGAGGCGCTGCGCCAGGTGGGGCGTCCTCGCGGGGCCAGGCCCCGGAGGCGTGCCGTCGCGGACGATCACGACTCCCGTTGCATTGATTGTCGGTTCAAGAACGGTGGAGCCATCACGCGCACAGCAGGGTGAACCGTGCGCTGGAACGTGGTGCAAGCGACCGGCAGGTCACGGTCGGCCGTCGATCACCTCGTCGAGCCGCGCCGCCAGCCGGGCCAGCGTGCTCGCGCGATCCTGCATGACCGTGCCCTGCTGCTCGCGTGAAGCACGTTCCTTGAAGAGCTCATCGGCGATGTTGAGCGACGCCAGGATGGCCACCTTGCTGAGCGAGGCCACCGGCAGCTTCTCGGTGATCTCGCGCATGCGCTGGTCGACGAACGCCGCCACCTCGAGGATGTAGCCCTGATCGGCTTCTCCCCGGATGACGTAGGGGTGCCCGAAGATGGTCACCTGGACGACGTTCTTGTCGCCCTTGGCTCCCGGGGCACCGTTCTCGGCCGAAGTAGCGTCCATGATCCGCTCGACCTCGCCGCCTTTCCCTGCAGATGGGGTTGCGATGCGACTTCTCAGGTGTCGATGCGTTCGAGCTTCTTGATCAGTGTCTCGATGCGGCCCGCGATGTCCTTGCGTTCGGCGGTCCACTCGCGCTGCTCCTGCTTCAGCGACGCGAGTTCGCCCACGAGGGCGGTGGGATCCTGACCCTGCAGCCGGCCGCGCGTGTCCTCGAGCTGGCGCTGCAGGTCGGCGCGCGCGCTCTCGGCCTGAGCCACCTTGGCGCGCAGTTCAGTGACCAGCGCGGCCGCGCGCTCCACGCGCTCGGCCAGCTTGTCGAGATCGGTCGTCATCACGGCGGTGTCCATCATCCTCGTTCCCTCAAGGCCCCGTCGCATTCCGTCGCGACGGCCGTCACGAGTCGCGCCTGCAGCACCGTGACCTGCGCTTCCGTGAGCGTGGGCTCCGCGTGGTGGGACGGCCGCGCGTCGTCCAAGCCCTTCGTGCCCTGCGGTGTGCCGGGTCCTTCGTAGACATCGAACAACTGCACTTCACGCAGCAGTCCGCCCCCGTGATGGGCGAGCGTCTGCTCCACCTTCGCATGCGTCACGGCTCGCGGGACGAAGAACGCGAGGTCGCGGCGCACCGGCGGGAACCGCCCGGGGACCTGTGCACGCACGGTCGCGGTCGCACCCTCGGCGAGCGGCTCGAGCAGGGCCACGAACAGGTGGACGTCTGCGTCGATCTGCCAGGCGGCGAGTACGTCCCGCGCCACCGCTCCGGCCCATGCGATGCTTGAACCTTGGGCCGCAACTTCTGCGCTGGCACCGGGTTTCCAGCCACGGCCAGCATAGGCGCGCCATCCGGCAGCGTCAACGCGCATCTCGCGCAGCCATGCCTGCCACAGGCCCTTGGCCTCGAGGAAGTCGACCGACGCCTGCGCCGCGTCGTGCGCGTGGCGGAAACGCTGGCCCGTGACGACCGCGGCCAGCATGCGGCGCTCCTCGGGCAGCCGGGCTCCGAGGCTCGAGAAACCCGCACCCACCTCGAACAGCCGCACCGAGGGCGCACCCTGCCGCAGGTTGTGCGCCACCGCGCGCAACAGGCCGGCGACCAGGTTGGGGCGCAGCACCGCGCTCTCGGTGCTCATCGGATTGGCGAGCCGCACGAGGCCGCCCTGCTCCCCCGCCATCCCGAGCGTCGCCTCGGCCTCGGCCACCGACACGAGCGAGCCGCTCCATGCCTCGCTGAGGCCGCGCGCCAGCATGGCCTCGAGCGCCCGGCGCTCGGTGCGCTCGCGCGGCGTGCGCACGGCGAACGCCCCGTGCGTCTCCATCGGCGCCTCGGGGATCCGGTCGTAGCCGTTGCCGCGCGCCACCTCCTCGACGAGGTCGTCCTCGAGGCGGCAGTCGAGTCGCCAGCTCGGCACGCGCACGGCGAGCGCGTCGCCCTGATGCGTGACACCGAAGTCGAGCGCCGACAGGATCACCTCGCAGCGCTCGCTCGTGAACGGGATGCCGACCAGACGCTCGGCGCGCGACGGCCGCAGCGTGAGCGTGACCTCCGGCGTCGCCTGTTCCACCCACGCTCCCGCGCCGAGCTTGGCGCCCGGGCACAGCTCGAGCAGCAGCGTCAGGTACCGCTGGGCCGCCGCGGCGCCGATCCCTGGATCGACCCCGCGCTCGTAGCGCTTGCTCGCCTCCGTCGCCAGTCCCAGCGCGCGCGCGCTGCGGCGCACGCGGGTGGGTGCGAACCATGCGCATTCGAGGAGCACGTCCGTGGTGGTGGCCGACACCTCGGAGTCCGCACCGCCCATCACGCCCGCCACGCCCACCGGCCGCCCGGCGTCGGTGATCAGCAGTTGAGTCGCCGTGAGCGTGCGCTCGCGCCCGTCGAGCGTCGTGAGGCGCTCGCCTTCGCGTGCCGCGCGCACATGCAGCGCGGGACCCGCGACCTTCGCGAGGTCGTAGGCATGCATCGGCTGGCCGTATTCGAAGAGCAGCAGGTTGGTCAGGTCGACGAGGTTGCTGATGCTGCGCTGCCCCATGGCCGCGAGCTTCTGCTTGAGCCAGGCCGGGCTCTCGCCGACGTGGACACCGTGCACCACCTGCGCGAAGAACGCGGGACAATCGGCGTCGTCGAGCGTGAGCGGGAAGGGCGTACTCGTCGCGGTAATCGCCGGCCGCGCCGCCAGGCGCGTGCGGGCCGCATCGGTCCAGCGGCCGCCGAGCGCCGCCTTCACCTCGCGCGCCAGACCGATCACGCCCATGCCGTCGGGCCGGTTGAACGGTACCTCCACCTCGAGCACCGCATCGGGTGGCGGCAGGTGGTCATCGATCGGCGAGCCGAGCGGCAGGTCGGTGCGGCCCAGATACTCGGCCAGCTCGAGGATGCCGCTGTGGTCGTCGGACAGCATCAGCTCGCGCGTGGAGCACAGCATGCCCTGCGAGAGTTGTCCGCGGATCTTGGCCGCTTTGATCACAAGGCCGTTGGGCATGGTCGTACCGACGGTTGCGAGTGGCACGGTCATGCCCGCGGTCACGTTGGGCGCGCCGCACACGATCGACAGCTCGCCCGAGCCCGAGTCCACGCGGCAGAGCTTGAGCTTATCGGCGTTGGGGTGCTTCTCGGCCGCGAGCACGCGCGCCACCACGATGCCCGGATGCGGCGCGCCGTGATGCTCGACGCCTTCCACATAGAACCCGCGCGTCGTGAGCGCCTCGGCGATCTGCTCCGCCGTGCCCTCGACCTCCACCCACTCACGCAGCCATGACAGCGGGAGTCTCATCGATCCCTCCTCCTAGAACTGCCCGAGGAAGCGAAGGTCGTTCTCGAGGAAGAGCCGGATCTCGGGGATCCCGTAGCGGCCCATCGCGATGCGCTCGAGGCCCATGCCGAACGCGAAGCCCGTGTACTCCTCGGGATCGATGCCCACCGCACGGAACACGTTGGGGTGCACCATGCCGGCGCCCAGCACCTCCACCCACTGCGTGCCCTTGCACACGGGACAGCGACGCGCGCCTTCTTCACCCGGCACGTGTCCCCTGCCGTCGCAGCGCACGCACTGCACGTCCATCTGCACCCCCGGCTCCACGAACGGGAAGTAGATCGGGATGATGCGCGTGGGCAGGTCGGCGCGGTAGATCGCGCGGGCGAACGTGTTGAGGGTGGCCTTCAAGTCGGCCATCGACACGTCGCGGTCCACGAACAGGCCATCGATCTGATGGAACTGGTCCATGTGGCTCGCGTCCACCGCCTCGGCGCGGTACACGCGCCCCGGGAACACCAGCCGCAGCGGCGGCTTCCGCTCCTCCATCGCGCGCACCCAGCCTGGGCTGGTGTGCGTGCGCAGCACGACGTCGGAGGCGCCCTCGACGAAATACGTGTCGTGTGCATCGCGCGCCGGGTGGTCGGCCGCGAAGTTGAGCTTGCCGAAGTTGTACTCGTCGAGCTCCACCTCGGGGCTCGTGTACACGCTGAAGCCGAGCCCGTGGAACAGGTCGAGCAGGTCGTCGCGCACCTGCGCCAGCACGTGCGGGCGCCCCGTCCACGGTTCCCGCCCCGGCAGCGTCACATCGAGCGCGTGGTCCGCTTCGCGCGCGGCTTCGAGTTGCGCGCGACGCGCCTTGTCGGCGTCCTCGACCGCCTTGCGGCCCAGGTTGAGCGCCTTGCCCCAGACGCGCTTCTCGTCCACCGACAGGCTCGGCACCAGCGCCAGGGCCTCGGTGAACGCGCCACTCTCGCGGCTCAGCGCTGCGTTGCGCACCGACTGCAGTGCGGCCGCATCACCTGCCGCCGCGATCGCACTCACGTAGTCCGCGGTGATCGACGCCACCTCGGCGCTCGCCGCGCTCAACGCCGCCAACCGCTCCGGCCAGTCGGCGAGGAGCCCTGACGGCTCGGCTCGGCCCCATGCGGGGTCGAGCCGGGCGGCGAGCAGGCTGCGGACGTCGGACATGCGGTCAGGCCGAGGCGGCCTTGGCCACCTCCGCCAGCTTGGTGAACGCGCCGGCGTCGCGCACCGCGAGGTCGGCGAGCAGCTTGCGGTTCACATCGACGCTCGCCTTCTTGAGGCCCGCGATCAGCGTGCTGTAGCTCATGCCGTTCAGGCGGGCGGCGGCGTTGATGCGCGTGATCCACAGGCGGCGGAAGTCACGCTTCTTGAGCCGGCGGTGCTCGAAGGCGAACTGACCGGCACGCTGCACGGTCTGCAGCGCGCTCTTGTAGAGCTTGCGGCGGCCGGAGAAGTTGCCCTTGGCGGCCTTGAGGACCTTCTTGCGACGGGCGCGGCCCGGTACGACGGTCTTGCTGCGAGGCATCGGTGCATCCTCCTGCCCCGTCGGTCCAGCGCCTCATGCGCGCCGCGGGGTCGGGTGGTGATGAGAAGGGGTCCGGGTCAGCGTCCGCGCGCCCGACATCGCCGCCGGTCGGCGGATCAT
>CADEFY010000075.1 GCA_902826705.1 uncultured bacterium | reverse complement strand
ACCTGGACCAGTGCGAGCAGCGCCACGCCCATCGCCACGACGCCGGCGAGCACGCGGTCGCGGATCACCTCACGGAACGTGTTCTGCGCGATCAGCAGTGCGGTCATGCGGACCTCCGGGTGTGTGCCGGAGTGGCGTGGAACGCCGCATCCTGCGCCGCGGCGATGAACAGCTCCTCGAGCGACCGACGATGCGGCGTGACCGCCCGCACCTCGACGCCCTGCTGGACGAGGCGTGCGATCATCGCCTGCAGGTGCGCGGGCTCGGTGAGCGCGAACACGGTCTCGCCCGGTCCCTCGCGCCGTTCGATCGCGCCCCGCCACTCGACGGGCCACTCGACTATCGTGCCGGCCGCGCAGCGGATCTCGACGCGGCCTCCCGCCTGCTCGGTGAGTTCGCTCACCGTGGCCACGCGCTCGAGCCGGCCCTTGAGCAGGATCGCGACGCGATCGCAGAGCAGCTCCACGTCGGGCAGGATGTGCGAGGAGAAGAGCACCGTGACGCCGCGCTGCCGCTGCTCCAGGATCAGGTCGCGCACGTCGCGGCGGCCGAACGGATCGAGTCCGCTCATGGGCTCATCGAGGATCACGACCTCGGGCCCGTGCACGAGCGCGGCGGCCAGTCCGAGCCGCTGCAGCATGCCCTTGGAGAACTTGCGCAGCGCCAGGCGCTCGCGACCCGAGAGTCCGACGCGGCTGAACCATTCCTTCGCCGCGCGGGTGGCCTCGCGGCCCGCGAAACCGGACAGCCGGGCGGCGAACTCGAGGTACTCGATGCCGTTCAGGTGATCGAAGAAGTACGGCTGCTCGGGCAGGAATCCGAGGCGCGCGCGGCTGCGGACCTGCTCGATCGACTCGCCGAGCAGCGTCGCCGAGCCGGAAGTCGGCTTGAGCAGCCCGGTGAGGATCTTGAGCGTGGTGGTCTTGCCCGCACCGTTGGGTCCCAGGTAGCCGAACACCTCGCCGCGCTGGACCTCGAGATGGAGCGGCTCGAGGCCGACCACGGTCCGCAGCGTCCAGGGGTGGCGGTAGACCTTGGTCAGCCCGTCGATCCGGACCGCGGGGCTGCAGGACCGTGCATCCTGCTCGGCCGACCGGCCAGGGAACGGCCGATCTGCAACGGGATCAGTCGAGGGCATCGTGCTCTCCGGGGCTCACCGCGCCGGCGGACTCGGGACAAGTCCTTGGGCGACTGGCGTTTCGCGACTCACCCCGTCGTGGGGTGGCGCCGCACTGCCCGAGATTGCAACGCCCGTGCCGGGCGCGAGCGCCGCATGGAGGCCCGCGCGGGGGCTCAGTTCACGCCGAGGAGGACCAGATCGAGGTCGGCGGTCTTGCCGCGGCCAGCCACCTGGTACTGCGTGCTCGAGGAGTCGCCGTAGGCGACGATGCCGGCCCGCGTCGAACCCACGGCCATCGGCACGGTCCACGTGGCCTGGTTGCGGTAGGCGTTGTTGACACCCGTGGTGCGGTCGAAGGGGTTGCGGAACCCGCTGCCGAGTGCGGTCGAGGCGGCCACGACCGTCACGGCCGAGGACGCGTACCGGCTGTCGTACTGCACCGCGTAGTCCTCACTCGCCAACTGGAAGGCGTGCATGTTGGACTTGACCGATCCCTCGCGGGCGCGGTCCTGCATGCTGATGAAGTTGGGGATCGCGATCGCGGCCAGGATCCCGATGATCACGACCACGATCATCAGTTCGATCAGGGTGAAGCCGCGGTCGTCGGAGGTTGCGCGCGTCACGGGAGTCCGCCTTTGTCAGTTGGCGCCGCTGGAGAGCACGAGGCCGAAGTCCGCCTGCTTGCCGTGCCCCACGATCTGGTAGTACCGCGATGCCGAGTCGCTGTAGGCCACGATGCCGGACCGCCCTGAGGTCACGATGGGCGCCGCCCACGTGCCCTGATCCTCGTAGGAGTTGCCCGAGCCGAGTGTGCGGTCGAACGGGTTGGTGAACTCGTAGGTGACGCGCGGCAACCGGCTGGCCACGCTGTCGGCGTGATCCGCGTAGAAGGTGTCGTGGTCCACCCCCCAGTCCTCTGCCGCCAGCTGGAAGCTGTGCATGTTGGACTTGGTGGATCCCTCACGTGCGCGATCCTGCATCGCGATGAAGTTCGGGATGGAGATCGCCGCGAGGATCCCGATGATCACGACCACGATCATCAGCTCGATGAGCGTGAAACCTCGCTCTGCTCTGCGCATCACTCGCCTCCTTCGACGTGTTCGTGCACGTCCGGTTCCCGAACCGACGACCGGGAGGGCGGCCGGAGCCGCCCTCCCGCGCCAGGATTACTGACCGCTCGTCAGACGGACCGTCAGGTCGCCCGACTTGCCACGGCCGGCCACGACGTACTTCAGCTGCGCCGAGTCGGCATAGGCCACCAGGCCCGACTTGGTCGAGCCCGTCGCCAGGTTGGCCGCGTACGTGGCCACGTCCGCCCACGCGTTCGCGCTGCCGACCGAACGGTCGAACGGGTTGCGGTAGTTCGCGCCCGCGCCCGGCAGCAGCTGCGCCACCGAGTCGGCGGCGGTGGCATACGCACCGTCGCGCTGCACACCCCAGTCCTCAGCCGCCAGCTGGAACGTGTGCATGTTCGCCTTCGTGCTGCCTTCCTTCGCGCGGTCCTGCATCGCGATGAAGTTCGGGATGGCGATCGCCGCGAGGATGCCGATGATCACGACCACGATCATCAGCTCGATGAGGGTGAAGCCCTTCTGCGACTTGGTCATGATCGTGACTCCTCTGGCTGTGGTGTGGGTTCCCGGCCCCCTGGCCGAACGCCCCTGAGTCCGACTTGTGCAGACCGCGTGCCAGCCCTGGCATCGCCGCCTGTGAGGACTCGTGGAGCGCTGGGACCCAAGGACTTATCGGCGGGCAGCTCACGCGTCCGCAGCACTCTCGTGCGGCACGGCGTCGCGCAGGCTGCATGGAACGCGACCCGGGCCCTGCAGGCTGCAGGGCCCACCTGCGCCGGCGTGCAGTCCGCATCCGGCGCTGGGGCAGTCGCCCCAGCCGCCCGCGCCGGGCGGGAACGACGGAAGGGCGGGCCCGGAGGCCCGCCCTTCGCGCATCGCGCCTCGAGGGCGCGGTGTCTTACTGACCGCTCGTCAGACGGACCGTCAGGTCGCCCGACTTGCCACGGCCGGCCACGACGTACTTCAGCTGCGCCGAGTCGGCATAGGCCACCAGGCCCGACTTGGTCGAGCCCGTCGCCAGGTTGGCCGCGTACGTGGCCACGTCCGCCCACGCGTTCGCGCTGCCGACCGAACGGTCGAACGGGTTGCGGTAGTTCGCGCCCGCGCCCGGCAGCAGCTGCGCCACCGAGTCGGCGGCGGTGGCATACGCACCGTCGCGCTGCACACCCCAGTCCTCAGCCGCCAGCTGGAACGTGTGCATGTTCGCCTTCGTGCTGCCTTCCTTCGCGCGGTCCTGCATCGCGATGAAGTTCGGGATGGCGATCGCCGCGAGGATGCCGATGATCACGACCACGATCATCAGCTCGATGAGGGTGAAGCCCTTCTGCGACTTGACCATGACGCGTTCTCCTTCCGACAGGGGACTGACGTGGGCTGGGCGTCGCTTCCGTTGACGCTCACCCGTACCTCGGGCAACCGCTGTGCCAGCCGTGGCCCCGAGGCTCCTGCTTCGCGCTACCTCTCCTGCTCACAACCACTTCGGCGCGGCTGCCACGCTGGGTCAGCTGGCCCGTTCCGCCGCACCATCCGTGCATTTCCCATCCACGCTCCGGAGTCGAGAGGCGAATTGCTCGCCACCCGGCCTCAGGCGGCGCGCTCGTCCGCCTCCGGCGGGGCCTCCTCCATGCCCTCGACGTGCTCGCGGCCCGGCTTCTCGAAGCCGTAGGCGAGCAGCTTGCGGTAGAGCGTCGAGGCGTTGATGCCCAGCAGCTCGCTCGACTTCTTCTTCTGCCAGCGCGTGTAATGCAGCACCTTGAGGATGTACTCGCGCTCCAGTTCCTCGAGCGTCATGGTCGGCGAGTCGATCACCAGGGTGCCCTTCTGGCTGTGACCGAAGCGGATCTTGTCCGGCAGGTCCTCGGCGCCGATCACGCCGCCCTCGTCCAGGATCATGGCGCGCTCCATCACGTTCTCCAGCTCGCGCACGTTGCCCGGCCAGTCGTACTTCATGAGCAGCTCGAGCGCCTCCTTGCTCACCGACTTGAGCGTGCCGCCCTTGGCGTGACGCTTGAGGAAGTGGTCCACGAGCAGCGGGATGTCGTCGCGGCGCTGGCGCAGGGCGGGCATGCGCAGCGGGATGACGTTGAGGCGGAAGAACAGGTCGGCGCGGAAGCGGCCCTCGGCCACCTCCTTCTCCAGGTCCACATTGGTCGCGGCCACGAGGCGGCAGTCGATCTTGACCGGCTGCGTGCCGCCCACCGGGATGATCTCGCGCTCCTGCAGCGCGCGCAGCAGCTTCACCTGCGTGGCAAGCGGCATCTCGCCCACCTCGTCGAGGAAGAACGTGCCGCTCTCGGCCACCTGGAACAGGCCCGGCGAGTCCTTGTGCGCGCCCGTGAAGCTGCCCTTCACGTGTCCGAACAGGTTGCTCTCGAGTAGGTCTCGCGGGATCGCGCCGCAGTTGATGCTCACGAACGGACCCTGCACGCGGCGGCTCCGATAGTGGATCTCCTTGGCGATCAGCTCCTTGCCCGTGCCGCTCTCGCCCTGGATCAGGATCGTGGCCTCGCTGTCCGCCACCTTGTCCACCATCTTGAACACGCGCAGCATCTCCTCCGAGGAGCCGATGATCGTCTTCTCCTCGTGGCCCTTCTTGAGCTCGCGCTTGAGGAACTGGTTCTCCGTCTTGACGCGGCGGATCTCGAGCGCATTGCGAACGACGAGCTTGATCTCGTCGTTCTTGGCGTTCTTGAGCAGGTACTGGAACGCGCCCAGGTTGACCGCATCGATCGCCGACTGCTGCGAGGCGTATGCGGTCATGAGCACGACCGGGATCGAGGCGTCCTGCTTCTTGAGGTCCTGCAGGAGCTGGATCCCGTCCATGCCCGGCATCTTGATGTCGCTGATCACCACATCGAACGCCTCGGCCTTGAACTTCTCGAGCGCTTCGCGTCCGCTGTTGACGGTGGTGACCTGGTAGCCCT
Organism: uncultured bacterium; assembly: GCA_902826705.1. Taxonomy (GTDB): domain Bacteria; phylum Eisenbacteria; class RBG-16-71-46; order RBG-16-71-46; family RBG-16-71-46; genus CADEFY01. The sequence goes on along the minus strand of CADEFY010000075.1, from coordinate 6,251 downwards.
CCTTGCGCAGCACGATGCCCAGGAACTGGGTCATGCTCTGCTCGTCGTCGACGACCAGGATCTTCTCCGATGCCATCCCGTTCACCTCGTTCCCATTGGGGATATCAGGCCGCCTGCGCTTCGGCGACGACCACGGCCCCGGGCAGCTGCACCCGGGCGGTCGTGCCTCGGCCGGCCTCACTCTCGAGGGTCAGCGTGCCGGCGTGGCGCTCGACGATCCGCTGTGCGATCGCCAGGCCCAGTCCGGTGCCTCCCCGCTTCGTCGTGAAAAAGGGTTCGCCCACGCGCGGCAGGTCCTCGGCACGGATGCCGGGCCCGTCGTCGTGGAACTCCACGGCCACGGCATCGGCTCCCACCGTGCGCCATGTGATCCTCAGGGTCCCGCGCTCGCCCATCGCCTCCATGGCGTTCACGGCGAGGTTGATCCACACCTGTCGCAGCTGTTCGCGGTCGAGCGAGACGCGCACGGGCAGCTCGCCCGGCTCCACTCGCACCTGCACGCCCGGCGCACGGCGCGGGTCGTGGGCGAGCGTGGTCGCCAGTTCGCGCAGATGGTCGCCGAGGTCCACGCCCTCGAGCGCCAGGTCGCGCTCACGCGCGTACGTGAGCAGATCGGTGATGAACTGGTTGAGCCGACCGGACTCCTTCGTGATCAGCGCCATCAGCTCGGCGGTCTCGCCCTCGGGCTTGAGTTCGCGCTGCAGGAACTCCACCGAGCCCGAGATCGGCTTGAGGCCGTTGCGCAGTTCGTGCGCGATGCCCGCGGCCAGCGCACCGACCTCCGCCAGGGTCTCGTTCCGCCGGACCCGCCGCTCCATCTCGCGCACTTCGGTGAGGTCCTGGAACACGGCGACGACGCCGGTCAGCTCACCCTCGTGCATCAGGACGTTGGTCGACACGCCGATCGGCAGGACGCGCCCCGCGGACCCCTGCATCTGCAGTTCGGCCCGGGCCCGCCCGCGACGGTGCTGCAGCGTGTAGAGCACGATCTCCCGAAGCGCCGCCAGCCGCTCGGGGAGCGCGTAGCTCACATGCCTTCCGCGCGCCTCCATGCCGCGCAGGCCCAGCACCTGCTCGGCCGCCGGGTTCATGTAGGCCACGATGCCGTGGCTGTCCACGGTGAACACACCCGTGGCCAGATGGCGCAGGATCACGTCGTTGTCCACGCGCACGCGGTCGAGCTCGCGCGTGGTGCGCTCGAGGTCGTCATGGGTGCGGTGGACCCGGTCCCCGAGCACGCCGGCGAGCACGCCCACCATGGTGAGGAACGCGATCAGCAGCTCGGGCTTGGGCAGCGCGGGATCGGGCGCGGCCGCGACGCCGGTGAGCCACTGCGACAGCGAGGGCAGGGCCAGGTAGCCAGTGCACGCGGCCGCGGCCGCCGCGAGCCCTCCCGGCACGCGAAGCAGCACGCCGCCGGTGATCACCACGAGCGCGTAGAACAGCACGAACTGGCTGTCCCTCGAACCGGTCATGGCCGCCAGGTAGGTGACGAATGCCGCGTCGGCGAAGAGTTGCAGAGCCGCCTGCAGGCGCAGGCCGCGATGCCAGCGCGCCAGCGCCGCGAACACCGCCGAGAGCACACCCACGGTGACCAGCGAGTTCCACAGCAGCCCGACGGGCTGCGTGGACACCTCGGGACGCAGCAGGATGCCGAACGGCAGTGCGAGCGACGCCACGAGCAGTCGCGCCAGCACCACGTGCTGGAGCGCGCTCCAGCCACGACTCACCCCCGGCCCTTCCAGGCCGGTGGCGAGCCGCAGCGGCGTGCCGGGGATCGCAGTCACGTCAGTCGCCCTGCGAGACCACGTTGATGAGCTTGAACATCGGGAGGTACATGGCCACGACCATGCCGCCGACGATGCCGCCCATGACCACGATCATGATCGGCTCGATGATCGACGTGAGCGTGTCGACCGCCGTGTCGACTTCGGCCTCGTAGAACACCGCGATCTTGGTCAGCATCTCGTCGAGCGCGCCCGTCTGCTCGCCCACGGCGATCATCTGCGTGACCATGGGAGGGAACACGCCTGACGCCTTGAGCGGCGCCGACACGGTCTCGCCCTCTCGGATCGAGGCACGAGCGCTCATGATGGCCTCGGCGATCACCTTGTTGCCCGCAGTGCGGGCGGTGATCTCGAGACCCGACAGGATCGGCACGCCCGAGCTGATGAGCGTTCCCAACGTGCGCGTGAACCGCGCCACGGCGCCCTTGAGCAGCACGTCGCCCAGGACCGGCGCCTTGATGGCCAGGCCGTCCACGACCCGCTGGCCGTTCTCGGTCGCGTAGTAACGCTGGAACCCGAGCACGCTCGCGATGATCGCCAGGATCGCCACCCACCAGTAGCTGGTGAGCAGGCCCGACATGCCGAGCACGATCTTGGTGGGGAGCGGCAGCTCACCACCGAAGTCCGTGAACATCTTGGCGAACGTCGGGATGATGAAGATGAGCATGAACGACGTGGCGCCGAGCGCCACGGTGAGCACGACGGCCGGGTACACCATGGCGCTCTGGATCTTGCGCTTGAGCGCGTCCGCCTTCTCGATGTACGTGGCCAGACGCAGCAGGATCTCATCCAGCACACCGCCGGCCTCGCCGGCGGCGACCATGTTACGGAACAGGTCGTCGAACACCGACTTGTGCTTGCCGAGGGCGTCGGACAGCGTGGAGCCGGCCTCGACCTCGCGCGTGACCTCGGTGATGACCTTGCCGAAGCTGGGCTTGCTCGACTGCTTGGCGAGGATGTCCAGGCACTGCACGAGCGGCAGGCCGGCCGAGATCATCGTCGCGAACTGGCGCGTGAAGATCGCGAGGTCCTTGGTGCTCACGCTCACGCCGCCGCCGAACTTGGGCATCGCGAACCCGCCCGCCTTTGCGGCGAGCGACGTCACGAGGATGCGCTTCTTGCGCAGGATGTCGAGCGCCTCGTCCTGGCGCCCTGCTTCGATCTCACCGGTCTGGGCATCCCCGGCGAGGGTCCGTCCCTTCCACACGTAGACTGGCATCGGACTCTCCTCCTGGGTCAGGCGGCTGAGCGCACGACCTTCTGGATCATGGCGTCGAGTTCCATACGGTCCATGCTGCGCTCGAGCGCGTCTTCGGGGGTGATGTGCTTGTCCAGCACCGCGGTGAGCAGCGCCTGGTTCATGGTCTGCATGCCGAACTTCTGGCCTGCCTGCATCAGCGAGTAGACCTGGTGGATCTTGCCTTCGCGGATGACGGCCTTGATCGCCGGCGTGCAGACCAGCACCTCGGCCGTCATGATCCGGCCCGTGCCGCGGCTGCGCGGGATCAGCTGCTGCGTCACGACGCCCTCTAGCGTGAATGCGAGCTGGGTGAGGATCTGCTTCTGCTGGTCCGCGGGGAACACGTCGACGATGCGGTTGACTGCCTCGTACGTGGAGTTGGTGTGCAGCGTGGCGAACACCAGATGTCCCGTCTCCGCGATCGTCAGCGCCGCCTCGATCGTCTCGAGGTCGCGCATCTCACCGATCAGGATGATGTCGGGGTCCTGCCGCAGCACGTACTTGAGCGCCGTGGGGAACGACTGCGTGTCGGCGCCGACCTCGCGCTGGTTGACGATGCACTTCTTGTGGTGGTGGATGTACTCGATCGGGTCCTCGATCGTCATGATGTGCGCCTGACGGGTGCCGTTGATCTTGTCGATCATCGCGGCCAGCGTCGTGGACTTGCCCGAGCCCGTCGGACCCGTGAGCAGCACGAGGCCCTTCTGGCGCGTGGTGAACTCACGCACGATCGGCGGCAGCCCCAGCTTCTCGAGCGGCTGGATCTCGTACGGGATCTGCCGGATCGCCATGGAGACGACGCCGCGCTGCAGGAAGACGTTGGAGCGGAAGCGCGAGAGGTTCTTGACGCCGAAGGAGAAGTCGAGCTCCTTGGTGGTCTCGAACCGCTTGCGCTGCTCGTCACTCATCACGCTGTAGGCCAGTGCGAGGCACTTGTCGGGTGACAGCACCTCGTACTCCGTGGGCGTGATCGAGCCGTCGATGCGCAGTTCCGGCGGCACACCGGCGGTCAGGTGCAGATCCGATGCACGGCGCTGCACCATGTCCTCGAGCAGTTGGCGAAGAGTCAGATCAGCCATTGTGTCCTCTCGGCGGGGCCCGCCAGTTCGGCCGTCACAGCTTGTCGGCAGCCGTCTCCTTGAGCACTTCCTCCACGGAGGTCACCCCCCGCTTGAGCTTCTCGAGCGCATCGCGACGCAGCGTCAGCATCCCTCCCTGCACCGCCGCACGCTTCATGTCGATCGCCGAACCGCGCTGCAGGATCAGGTCACGCAGCGTGGGCGTGATGGCCATGACCTCGTAGACGCCGGCGCGGCCGCGGTAGCCGGTGTTGTTGCACTCCACGCAGCCCTCGCCCTCCACGATCTCGGCGCCCTTGGCGTCCGCCCGGTCCATCTGCAGCTCGGCGAGGATCTCGTCGGTGAGTTCGGCCGGACGGCGGCAGTGCTTGCAGACCTTGCGCACCAGTCGCTGCGCCAGGATCAGATTGACCGAGGACGCCACCAGGAACGGCTCGATCCCCATGTCCACCAGTCGCCCGATGGCAGAGGGCGCGTAGTTGGTGTGCAGGGTGGAGAGCACGAGGTGGCCCGTGAGTGCGGCCTTGGTGGCGATGCCCGCGGTGTCGATGTCGCGGATCTCACCCACCATGATGATGTTCGGGTCCTGGCGGAGGAACGCCTTGAGTGCCGCGGCGAAGCTCAGGCCCACGCCCTCGTTGACGAGCACCTGGTTGATCCCGTCGAGGTTGTACTCGACCGGATCCTCCGCGGTCATCACGTTCACCTCGGGCGTGTTCACACGCGAGAGCGCCGAGTAGAGCGTCGTGGTCTTGCCGGAGCCGGTCGGACCGGTGACGAGCACCATGCCGTAGGGGTTGAGGATCGCGGCCTGGAACTCGCGCATGGACGCAGGCTCGAAGCCCAGCTTCTCGAGGTCGATGTTGAGGTTGGTCTTGTCCAGGATGCGCATGACGATCTTCTCGCCGAAGATCGTCGGCAGTGAGTTGACGCGCAGGTCGATCGTGCGGTTGAGCACCTTGATCTTGATGCGGCCGTCCTGCGGCACGCGGCGCTCGGCGATGTCGAGGTCGGCCATGATCTTCAGGCGCGAAGTGATCGCCGCCTTGAACTTGTAGGGCGGCGCCATCATCTCCTGCAGCGAGCCGTCGATGCGGAACCGCACTCGCATCGTCTTCTCGTAGGGCTCGATGTGGATGTCGGAGGCGCCCTTGCGGACCGCGTCGGCGATGAGCGAGTTGACCAGCTTGACGATGGGCGCCTCGTCCATGCCCTCCAAGCCGTTGGACTGCTCGGCGGCGTCGTCCTCCTCGACGACGGAGAGGTCCTCCTCCATGTTCTTCATCACGTCCGCCATCGTGCCGGCGGAGTCGTAGGCGCGGTCCAGCGCCTTCTTCACCGCGGCTTCGGTGGCGACGTGGGGCTCCACTTCGTAGCCGGTGATGAACTTGATGTCGTCGATGGCGAAGATGTTGGAGGGGTTCGCCATGGCCACGACGAGCTTGCGGCCGCTCTTCGAGACCGGCAGCGCCATGAACTTGGTGGCGACATCGCCGGGGATCAGGCGGATCAGGTTGGGATCCGGCTCGAAGCTGCTCAGGCTGATGGCCGGCACGTTGTACAGGCGCGCGAGGAAGTCGAGCAGCGCCTCCTCGGTGAGCGCGCCGATCTTGACGAGATTGCTCGTCAGCGTCCCGCCCGCCGTCTTCTGCTGGATGGCCGCCTTGCTCAGCGCATTGGCATCGATGAGCCGCGCCTCGACCAGCTTCTGTCCGATGTCGTCGACCACGCGAAGGTCCTCGCGAGCGGGAAGGCCGTGGGATGCGATGCGAGCACCAGACCGCGCACGGAGTCGTGCGCGCTCGCAACGCCCGTGCCGTGCAGAGTGCGTGCGCATGCCGCGCACGAGCCCCGACGACACTGGAGTCCCGTTCGTCTTCGGCACCCCTCCCCCCGCGGCTCCAGCGGAAACTGCAAGCACGTCATGGGGCATGCGCTGCAGGACGCAAGATTCAGGGGGAGGCGCCGACCCGGACGCGCGGCGCGAGCCGTTCATAGAGCCTCGGCCCGATCCCGGGAACGGCGAGCAGGTCCTCCACCCGCCGGAAGCCCCCCATCCGCTGGCGTTCGGCCAGGATGCGCCCGGCGAGCACCGGACCGATCCCGGGCAGGGCGTCGAGCTCGGCGGCGGTGGCGGTGGCGAGG
>CADEFY010000074.1 GCA_902826705.1 uncultured bacterium | reverse complement strand
CCTCGAACATCTGGAGCGTCATCCGCGTCATGGACGCACGCCTGCCGATCTCGGTCCTGCTGCTCGCGCGTGACGAGCACGCGGACCTCGCTCGACTGCTCCCGACGCTGACGTTCGCCGAGGAGGTGGTGGTCGTGTGGGATCCGCGCGGCTCCGAGGCGGTGAGCGAGCTGGCCGAGCGCGCGGGGGCGCGGGTGCTCGCACACACGTTCGACGGCTTCGGGCCGCAACGCGCCGTCGCGCTGGCGGCCTGTCGTGCCGACTGGGTGCTCTGGCTCGATGCGGACGAGCGGCTCGATGCCGCGGCGCGCGCCGCGCTCGCACGCGTGCCGTTCGCCCGCCACGACACGGCCTACGCGTTCGCCCGCCGCACCTGGTTCCTCGGTGCGCCGATCCGGTTCTGCGGCTGGCAGGGCGAGTCCGTGCTCCGACTGTTCCCGCGCGCCGCCGCCTCGTTCGATGACGCGCCGGTGCATGAGCAGGTGCGTCTCACCGTGCAGGGGCGGGGGCAGCTCGAGGGCCGCATCGAGCACCACAGTTACGCGACCTGGGAGCAGTGCGTGGACAAGCCACGGTCCTATGCCCGGCTCGGCGCCGCACGCGCGTGGCAGGCGGGCACGCGCGCGACCGGGTTCGACGTGGCGCTGCGGCCGCCGCTGCGCTTCCTGCGGCAGTACGTGCTGCAGGGAGGCGTGCTCGACGGCGTGCGGGGACTGCTGGTCTGCGCGCTCGGAGCCTGGCAGGTGCTGCTCAAGTACGGCGAGCTGTGGGCCCGCGCGCGCTCGGAGCGGGCGTGAGCGCTGTCGCCATGGCGGGCGCGTGGGATCCCGGCTACCCGCGCAACCGCATCGTGCGTGCGGCGCTGGCGTATTCGGGACACCAGGTGCTGGACGTGCGCGTGCGTGCGCGGCGCGCCTGGCTGCGCTACCCCGCGCTGGCTGCGGCGTTCGGACGTGAAGGACTCGCGGCGGACGTCGTCTGGGTGCCGGAGTTCCGTCACAAGGACGTCGTCGTGGCGCGGCTGCTGGCCGGCTCGCGGCCGCTGGTGTTCGATCCGCTCGTCTCGCGCTGGGACACGCTCGTGGGCGATTGGCAGCTGCACCGCGCGGACAGCCTGCAGGCTCGCTGGAACCGTGCGCTCGACCGCTGGAGCCTTCGCGCCGCCGACCGCGTGCTGTGCGACACCTGGGCGCATGGCGAGCTGTTCGTGCGACTCGGCGCGCGCCGCGGGCAACTGCGGCGGCTGCTCGTGGGCGCCGAGGACGTGTTCTTCGACATCGGCCCGCCGCCCGCCTCGGGCCCGGTGCGGATCCTCTACGTGGGCGGTTTCCTGCCGCTGCACGGCATCGGCACGCTGCTGGACGCCGCGGGACGGCTCGAGCACATGGCCCTGCCGGAGTATGAGGTGGTGCTCGCAGGTCGCGGTATCGAGTCTGACGCGGCACGTTTGCACGTCGCGCGTGAGGGCCTCCGGCATGTGCGCTTCGTCGGTGCGACGCCCTACGCCGAGGCGGCCCAGTGGTTCACCCAGGCGCACATCGCACTCGGCGTGTTCGGCACCGGCGCCAAGACGGACCGCGTGATCCCGCACAAGCTGTGGCAGGGACTGGCGTCGGGCCGCGCGGTGGTCACGGGCGACACGGCGGGCGCACGCGAGGTGTTCCGCGACCGCGAGCACCTGCGGCTCGTGCCCTGCGGCGATGGCGGGGCGCTCGCTGACGCGCTCGCCGGACTCGTGCGCGATGCGGCGGCGCGCGAACAGCTCGGTGCCGCGGGCCGGGCGCGGGCGCGTGCCACGGGCAGCGTGGCGGTGCTGGCGCAGGACATCGATGCGATCGTGCGCGAGGTGGCCGCATGAGGATCGCGCACCTCGACACCGGCCGCGACTGGCGCGGCGGGCAGGGGCAGGTGCTCCTGCTCATGCGCGAGTTGGCGCGCGGCGGCCACGAGCAACGGCTGCTGGCGCCATCGGGTCCGCTGCTCGATCGCGCACGCGCCGCCGGGTTCGAGGTGCACGCGTGGCCCTCGCGCGGCGAACTCGACCTGCCCGCGATGGCCGCGGCACATGGCGTGCTGCGCCGCTTCGGCCCGTCGATCGCGCACCTGCACTCGGCGCACGCGCATGCGCTCGGTGTGGCGCCGGCGCGGCGCGCCGGCGTGCCGGGCGTGGTGGTGGCGCGGCGTGTGGACTTCCGTGTGCGCCAGAACCTGTTCAGCCGCCTCAAGTACGCACTGCCGGTGGACCGCTATCTGTGCATCAGCGAGGGCGTGCGCTCGGCCATGCGCGAGAGCGGTGTGCCCGAGTCACGCCTCGCGCTCGTGCCGAGCGGCATCGATCTGGCGTCGGTCCGCGCGGCGGGCGCCGCCGCGGCACCCGACCTTCGCACCCTGTGCGGCCTGCCCGCCGATGCGCGCATCGTGGGGACGGTCGCATCGCTCGCCCCGCACAAGAACCACGCGCTGCTGCTCGAGGCCGCCGCGATCGTGTGCGCTGCCGAACCACAGGTGCACTTCGTGTGGCTGGGCGAGGGGGGCGAGCGCGCGGCGCTCGAGGCGCGGCGTTCTGCGCTCGGGCTCGCGGCGCGCGTGCATCTGCCCGCGCTCGACGAGGAGGCGCGCGCGCTCATGACGCAGTTCGAGGTGTTCTGCCTCTCGTCGTACCTCGAGGGCCTCTGCACCTCGCTCCTGGACGCGCAGGCGCTGGGCGTGCCGATCGTGGCGACCGCGGTGGGCGGCGTGCCCGAGGTGGTGGCCGACGGCGAGACCGGGGCGCTGGTCCGGACCCTCGAACCGCAGGCGCTCGCCGCCACGCTGCTCGCCGCGCTGCGCGATCCCGCAGCGCGCGCCCGCTGGGCCGCGCAGGCGGGCGCGAGCGTCGAGCGGTTCGCGATCGCCCGCACCGCCGCGCGCACGCTCGAGGAGTACGCGCGCGTGCTCACCGAGAGGAGCCGCACATGACCTCACAGGCGACGCCCGGGGCGCGGGCGATGCAGATCGCGCAGGGCAGCCTGCTCGTGCTGGCGCTGGCGCTGCCCGTCAGCATCGCGGTCACCGAGGGCGCACTGATCCTGGGGCTCACCGCCCTCGGCATCGCCCGCGCACAAGGCAGGCGATTCGAGTCCGCGCGCTCGTGGCTCGAACCCGCGAGCCTCGCACTGGTGGGGGCGTGGGTGCTCGCCTCGCTCACCAGTCCCGAGCCCGCGGCGTCGTTCTGGAACACGCGCAAGCTGTATGCGCTCGGCCTGATCTGGCTCGCCGGCGAGACGCTGCGGGACCGCGCCACGCGCGACCGGCTCGTGCCGCTCATCGCCGCCGGAGCGTCGCTGACCGCCGTCGTGGGGTTCCTGATCTACGCGGTGCAGATCCAGCGCGACCCCACGTACCGGCTGCAGTCGCTGCTCAGCAACCAGATGACCTCGGGCGGCGTGCTGGCGGCGGCGGCGCTCTGGGTGGTGGGGGCACTGACCGAGGGCCCTGTGCGGCGCCGTGTCGCACTGGGCGCGGCGCTCGTGCCGATCCTCGCGGCGCTGGCGCTCACGCAGACGCGCAGCTACTGGCTCGGGTTCGCGCTCGGCGCCACCGTGGTGCTGGTGGCGCGCGCGCCGCGGCTGGCGTGGGCGCCGTTCGCGGCAGCGGTCAGCTTCGCGCTCCTCGCGCCGGCGGGCCTGCGCTCACGCGTGGCGAGCATCGTCGATCCGCACGAGCCCGGCAACCAGGGCCGCCTGTCGATGTGGCGCACTGGGCTCGAGCTGTGGCGCGACCATCCGCTGACGGGGCATGGCGTGCAGGACCTGCTCGCGCTCTACCGACTGCATCGCCGCCCCGAGGCCACGTTCGACAGCGGCCACTTCCACAACAACCTCGTGCAGTTCGCGGTCGCATCTGGAGCGGTCGGGCTGGCGGCGTTCCTGTTCTGGAGTGTGGCGGCCCTGCGACAGCTGCTGCGTGCGCTGCGCGCGGCCGGCGACGGCGCGCGCGGACTCGTCGCCTCGGGCCTCGCGGTCTTCCTCGCGATGCAGCTCGCGGGGATGTTCGACTTCACGTTCGGCGACGCCGAGGTGGTCTATCACAGCTATCTGGCGCTCGGCGTGGCACTGTCCGTGCTGCCCCGGCGTTCTTGACGCTGCTCCGAGCACACGGGTAGGTTGCCGTAGTCACCCATCGGACAAGGAGATGCCGTGTTCCTCACCACCGTGGTCCCCGGGCTCGTGTTGCTCGGACTGGTCATCTTCGTCCACGAGCTCGGGCACTTCCTCGCGGCCAAGTGGCGTGGCGTCCGGGTGATCCGATTCTCGCTCGGGATGGGCCCTGAGGCGATCGGCTTCACGCGCGGCGAGACGCGCTACGCGATCGCGTGGATCCCGCTCGGCGGGTTCGTGCAGATGGCCGGCGACAGCCTGTCCGAGGACGGCACGATGCCCGAGGGCGGGCCGGACCAGTTCCTCACGCATCCGTGGATCGGCCGCGTGATCATCGCCATCGCCGGCCCGTTCGCGAACCTGGTGTTCGCGTACATCGCCTACCTCGCGCTCGGACTGTCGGGGTTCAACCTCCCGGATTACGCCAACGTCCTCGGGCGAGTCGCGCCCGAGTCCGCGGCGGCGCGCGCCGGACTGGCCGAGGGCGACCGCATCGTCCGCCTGGGCGAGCGGCCGGTCGCCACCTGGTACGACCTCGTGACGGGGCTCACCGATGCGGACACGACCCAGGGCGTCACGCTCGCGATCGAACGCGGCGACTCCGCCTTCGCGGTGCCGCTCGCCGCGGGGCAGGTGGCGGCCATGGCCCACGCGCTCGAGCCCACGGCGAGCCCCGCGGTCGTGGGCTCGATCCTCAGCGGCCTGCCCGCCTACCTGGCGGGGCTCGAGGAGGGCGACCAGATCCTCGCCGTGGACGGCCGCGCGATCCAGCGGTTCGATGAGATCTCGCCGGCGCTCGTGGGCCGGGCGGGCCAGGCGGTGCCGTTCCGGATCAAGCGCGACGGGCAGGTGATCGAGCTCGTCGTGCGGCCCGCCAGCGATCCCACCGGGGACTCCGGCCGCGCGATCATCGGCGTCGAGCCGCAGCGCGGTCTCACGCACTCCGTGCGCTATGCGTTCCCCGAGGCGGTGCGCTACGCGGCGATGCAGACCGCGAGCGGCGTCGTGGGCACGTACAGCGGCCTGTGGCTGACCATCACGCGCTTCTGGAGTGTGCGCGAGCAGATGGGCGGCCCGATCTACATCGCGCAGATGGCGCGTGACGCGGCACGCAAGGGGCTCGACTGGTGGCTCAACATGCTCGGCTTCATCAACCTCGCGATCATGGCCTTCAATCTGCTGCCCATCCCGCTGCTCGATGGCGGGCACATCACGCTGGCGCTGCTCCAGGCCGTGCGCGGCCGGCCGGTGTCGGGTCGCGCCTATCTCAACTTCCAGAAGGTGGGACTGGTCGTGGTGGGCACGCTGTTCGTGTTCATCCTCGCCCAGGACGTGATGCGACCGATCCGCCGCATGCAGGCGAGGCAGCAGGCGCCGAGGACCTCCGAGAACGCTCCCCACGACAGCGTCTCCCCGGGATCCCCGCCGATTGCGCCCGCCACGCGTTGACCGCGCGCTGCTGCTGGCGCTGCTGAGCCTCGCGGTGCCGGCCGCCGCGCAGGCGCAGACGCAGGGGAGCGGACTGCCCGAGGAGCTGCGTGCGATCTCGCGCGTGCGCTACGAGGGACTCCAGGGGCTCGGCCGCCGCGAACTGCGTGCCGCGAATCTCAAGACCCGCTCGCCCTCGCGGCTGCCGTGGCGCGAGGCGCCGCTGCTGCGGCTCGACTACCTGCGCTCCGACACGGCGAGCATCGCCGGGCTCTATCGCCACTATGGGTACCTCGACACGCGGGTGCGCTGGCGGCTCGAGCCGGAGCGCGACGGCCGCCGGACGCGCGTGGTGTTCATGATCACCGAGGGCCACCGCTCGATCGTGCGTGACGTGTGGTTCAGCGGCGTGGCGGTGTATCCCGAGAAGGAACTGCGCCGTTCGATCCTCGCGCGTCCCGGCGCCCCCTTCGATCCGGCGTTCCTGCAACTGGACACCCTCAAGATGGCCGCCCTGTACCAGGAGCGCGGGCACTTCGCCCACGCACGCGGCACGGCACGGCGCGGACGGCCGGACTCGCTGGCGATCGCGGTGCACTACACCGTCGATGAGGGCCCGCTCTACCGCGTGGGCGAGATCGACTACCAGGGCGGGCAGCGGCTGCGCGAGTCGCTGGGGCGGCGCGAACTGCTGTTCAAGCCCGGCGACACGTACCGCACGTCGCGCGTCGAGCGCTCGATCGAGCGGCTCTACGAGACCGGACTGTTCCAGCAGGTGCAGGTGAGCCGGCGTCCCGACTCGCTGGAGCAGCGCGTCGACTTCGAGATCCGCGTGCGGGAGCGGCGCACCCGCTGGGTGGACGGCGGGATCGGCAGCGGCACCACCGACCGGTTCCGAGCCGAGGCGGAGCTCGGTCACCGCAATCTCGACACGCGTGCCCTGCGCGGCGTGCTGAACAGCGAGCTGGCCTACTCGGGCGACGGCAAGTTCCGCCGCGCCGAAGCGGCGTTCACGCTGACCGAGCCGTGGCTGCTGGGCCTGCGCCTGCAGGGCACGGCCGGTGGCTTCCTGCGGCGCACTGACGACCGCGGCGACTACCGCTACGTGCAGCTGCTGCGCGAGCGGGGGGTGGAGTTCTCGCTGCAGCGTGAGATCGGCCGCATCGGCCGCTGGGCGCTCGTGCAGCGCAACACGTTCGCCGATCAGGAGTACGAGGTGCTCGACACCACCGCGGCCGGCGCCCGCGTCGCGGACTCGCTCGCCAACGCCGTCGTGCGCCGCTACCGCACCAACACGCTGATCGGCTCGGTGACGCGCGACCTGCGCGACGACCGCATCGCCGCCCGTCGCGGCTCGATCCAGACGCTGAGCGGCGAGCTCGCCGGCGGCCCGCTCGCCGGTTCCAACAGCTACCGCAAGGCGGTGATCGTCTCGAGCTGGTACACGCCGCTGCCCAACGGCTGGAACCTGGCCACTCGCGCCAGCGCCGGGGTGATGGCCCCCTTCGGCGAGGCTCCGGGCGACTTCTCACCCGATGCCGCCGACCCACAGGTGGCGCGCGTGCCACGATCGTCGCGATTCCTCATCGGCGGCCCCAACTCGTTGCGGGGCTACGGCGAGAACTCGCTGCCCTCCGATGGCGGATTGGCCATGGTGCTGGGGAACGTGGAGCTGCGCATCCCGCTGCTCGGCCCGCTCGGGCTCGAGGCGTTCCTGGACGGCGGGAATGTCTGGCCGCGAGGGGAGTACCTGAAGGCAGCGGACTTCATCCCGCCCTGGCAAGGTCAGCGGGGTCGTCCGGGGGACCTGCGCTACACGTATGGGGTCGGGGCGCGATTCGTGCTTCCCTTCGGGCCGCTGCGCTTGGACGCCGCGTGGAGCGACCACCCCGACTTCCCGGGCGTCGGGCGCCGCCCGGTGTTCCAGTTCGCCATCGGCCCCACGTTCTGAACGGATGACATGAGCGATCCACGACCCCCCGATCCCGCACCGCCGAGCGGACCCGAGCCCGGGCGCGAGCCCGAGCACGAGGGCGTCGTGGAGCACCTGCGCCACGAGCTCGAGGAAGTGGTCGAGCATGTGCCGCAGCCCGTCCGGTGGACGGTGGGCAAGCTGGTGCGGCTCGCCGTGCTGTCGCTGCTGGGACTGGTCGTGCTGGTGGGGGTCAGCGCCGCGCTCTACCTGGCGAACCGCACCGAGCTGGTCGCCCATGAGGCCGCGCTGCTGCTCGATCAGCTCCTGGCGCAGCGGAGTGACATCCGGGTGGAGATCCGGGACATCCGCGGCAATCCCCTCACGGGCTTCCGGGTCCCCTCGCCGCGCGTGGTGTACCGCGACGGACCCGAGCTGCTCACCGCCGAATCGCTGGAGATGAGCTATTCCCTCTGGTCGCTCATCCGGGGTGGCCGAGGGCCGGTGCAGGTCACCCTCGTGAAACCGGTGATCCGGCTCGACGCCGGCGCGCAGTCGGGCTGGCGGGTGCCGACGTGGAAGTCGGGTGCCAGCACCGGGCGCCCGCCGCGCGCGATCGACTTCGTGGTGCGGCTGCGGGATGCCCGGGTGGTGGCGCCCCGGCCCTATGGCGGATTCGAGGGCCTGGACCTCGAGATGCACGGCTCCACGGGGCGCGAGACGTCGGTGGACCTGCGCCGCCTCTCGTGGGCGCGCGGTCCCTGGGACAGCCGCCTGGAGCGGTTGCGCGCGCGCTTCTCGAGCGACCCGGAACGCTCGAGCCTGGTGCTCACGGAGCTGCGCACGCCCGACCTCGCGCTGGCGGCCGAGGCGTCGTGGGCGAGCGGCTCGTCGGTGCGGCAGTTGAGCGTCGACCTGCAGCGCGTGCGCTGGGCCTGGCTCGCCAAGGTGTTCGACAACGCGACGTTCGATGTGCCCGGCGAGGGCCGCGGCCGCATCGATGCCGTCGCGGCCGACGCCGTGCGCGGGCGCTTCACGACCGAGGTCGTGTGGGACAGTCTCGCCGCCACCGGCACGGGCCGCTTCGTGTGGGACGGCAAGGCGCTCGCGCTCGACTCGGTGCGCGCCCAGTCGCTCGCGGGCGATCTCGAGGGGCAGGTGCGCTGGAGCCGAGACGGCTGGGAAGTGGGGGGGCGTGCCGTGGACGCCGACCCGGCGCACTGGGGCGCGCTGCGGCTCGTGGGCTGGCCGGAAGGCGACCTCGCGGGACGGTTCCGCTACGCGGTCGACACGCGCCGCAAGGCCGCACCGAGCGGCGTGCTCACGGCCTCGCTCACGGCCTCGGAGTGGACGGGCTGGCAGGTCGACTCGGCCGAGGTGCGGGTCGACTTCCCGGCCGTCGCGCGCGACTCGTTCCGCGTCGTCGGCTGGCGGCGCGGCGGCGAGTTCCGCCTGGCGGGACTCGTCGACGCGGGGCGCTGGGCCGGACCCTTCGCGATCCGCGACCTGCCGCTCGAGGAGTGGCCCGACGGCCGCGCGACCGGTCTGACGGGCCTGCTGCGCACCGCCGAAGGGACGGTCGAGAGTCGCGACGGCGAGCTGCGCGTGCGCGGCACGCTGACCGGCGCGGACACCAAGTGGAGCGCGACCACGTTCGCCTCCTGGCGCGCCGACTCCGTGGACGGCCGATTGCTGCCCACGCCGTCGCTCACCGCGCAGGTGCGAGCATCCGACGGCTTCTTCAGTGGCATCCACCTGGACAGCGCGGCGACCCGGATCGAACTCGGGGACCAGACGGCGGTGTTCGCACCGCTCATCGCCCACGCCGGCGACACGCTCGTGGTGCTCACGGGCAGCGCGGCGTGGGACGCAGCCCGCTGGGACATGGCGCTCACCTCGGCGCAGATGCGCAGCGACCAGTTCGACTGGCTGGCGGAGAGCCCCGTGCGGCTGGGAGGCGATGCGTCGGGCGTGGTCTTCGACCGACTGGTGGCACGCGACGGCGAGGCCCGGCTCGACGTGCGCGGCCGGTGGGCGTCGCCCGGCGGCTTCTACGACTTCACGCTCGGCGCCGAGTCCCTCGACCTCGCGCGCGTCGGCATGCCGCTCGACTGGGGGCTCGGCGGCCGTGCGGACGCGCGCCTGCGCGTGACGGGCCGCTCGGGCGACCCGCGCTGGGAGTTCACGGGCGCGTGCGCCGCGCCCGCGTTCGCGTTCCACGCGGGGGACTCGCTCACGCTGCGACTCTCGGGGCGCGCGCACCAGCTCGATGTGCAGTCGCTGCACTTCGCCGTCGGTGCCGGCTCCGCGCACGGGGCGGGTCGGGTCGACGCCATCGCGGCGGCCTGGCCGGAGTCGCTCACCGCGACGGCCGTGGTGCGCTGGCTCTCGGATGCCGGCAGTTGGCACGGCGACCTGACCGCCGACCGGCTGCCGATCGACGGCGTGGGCCGCTTCCAGCCCAGTGCCCGCGGCTGGACGGGCCAGGCGAGCGGCCGGCTCGCGATCGCAGGCCGGCCGAGCGCGCCGCGCCTCGACCTGGAGGGCCGAGCGACCGACTTCGGCTACGGCGAGTACCTCACCGAGCAGGTGGAGACGCGCGCGCGTTACGCCGACGGCATGCTCGAGGTGCCGCTCCTCACGCTGACCATGAAGGGCGTGGGATCGCGGATCGAAGGCCGCATGCCGCTCGCGCTCGCCCTGGGCCGCATGCCCGAAGTGCCCGACGCCGCCATGGCGTGGCGCGCGGAGGTGCCGCGCGGGGACCTGCGGCTGCTGCCCCTGCTCGTGCCGCAGATCCAGACCGCCGAGGGCCGCTTCGAGCTCGACGCCACCGTGAGCGGCACCACGCGGCACCCGCAGGTCGCGGGCTCGGCGCGCGTGCGCGACGGCACGGTGCGCCCGGTCAATCGCGAGGAACTGGTCGAGGACCTGTACGCCGATCTCACGTTCACCCAGGACGGCGCACGTCTCGACTCGCTCTCCGCGCGTCAGGGGCGTGAGGGACGCCTGTGGTCGAAGGGCACCGTCGAGATGGCGGGGACCGCCCTGAAGGGCTATCGGTTCGATCTCACACTGCGCGACTTCACCGCGCGCGAGGAGGGCCTGTACGCCACCGTGCTCGACGGCGACTTCGTGGTGGTCGACGGCCCGCGGGTGGACGGCCAGCGCCTGCCGCAGGTGGTGGGCGAGGTCGCGCTGCAGAGCGGCGTGGTGCAGTTCGATTTCGCCAACCAGTCCGAAGTGCAGAAGCGATCGGCCGCGACGATGCCGCTCTTCTGGACCTATCGCATCCACGTCACCGCCACCAACAACCTGCGCTGGCGGCCGCCCGAGGGCGAGATCGAGCTCGATGCCGACCTCGACCTGGAGCAGACCGCCGACTCGCTCATCATCTATGGCGAGATGCACAGCCTGCGCGGCTACTACTACTTCCTCTCGAACCGGTTCACCGTGGATCGCGCGGACTTGAGCTTCGACAACCTCTTCGGCGTCGATCCGGTGCTCGACATCTCGGCCACGACCCGGCTCCGGCCCACTGTGGGTGCCGACGACCGCCGTTCGTTCGAGACCATCATCGCGACGATCACCGGCCGGTCGAGCCGGCCGTCGATCGTGCTCACGTCGGCGAGCGGGGAACTCGACCAGACCGCGATCATCGACGAGCTGACGCGCGGGCGGTTCTCGGCCGAAGACGGTTCCGGCAACCTGTCGCTCTCGGATCCGCTCGACAACTTCCTCACCCGCCAGCTCAACAACCAGCTCTCCTCCGGACTGTCGGAGTTCTTCCAGGGCCGGATCACGGACTGGGAGCTGCAGCGCCAGCAGGGCGGACTGCTCCAGGGCGAGGGCGGGCTGATCGTGGGTGTCGGCTCGCAGCTCACCCCGCAGCT
>CADEFY010000073.1:9208-11395 GCA_902826705.1 uncultured bacterium | reverse complement strand
AGCTGGAGCCGCCCGAGCACACGCGGCTGCGCACGCTGGTCAACCGGCCGTTCCTCAAGCGCATCGGCCCGGGGCTCGTGCCGGTGCTCGAGCGCATCGCACACGAGTGCCTTGACGCCATGTCGCACGCAGGCGCCACCGATCTGATCACCCACTACGCGACGCCGATCCCCGTGCGCGCGATCACGCATGTCCTGGGCGTGCCCGAGTCGATCGGAACGCAGATGTTGGCGTGGTCGCACGACATGGTCGCCATGTACCAGGCGCGTCGGGATGCCGCCGTGGAGCACGCAGCGGTGCGAGCGACCCAGGCGTTCGATGCCTGCGTGCGCGAACTGCTCGAAGCGCGCCGCCGCGAACCGGGCGAGGACCTGTTGAGCGAGTTGCTCCGCTCCGAGGTGTCCGGCGAGCGGCTGACCGACGACGAGCTCGCCACCACCGTGATGCTGTTCCTGATCGCCGGCCACGAGGCCACCGTGCACGCGATCGGCAACGGCGTGCGCGCGCTGCTCCTGGCGGGCATCGATCCCCGCGCACGACTCGCCGATCCGGGGGCGGCCGCACTGCTCGTGGAGGAGCTGCTGCGGTTCGATCCCCCGCTCCACCTCTTCACCCGCTTCGCGCTCGAGGACTGCGAAGTGGCGGGTGTGCACCTGCGCCGCGGCGAGACGGTCGGGCTGCTGCTGGGCTCGGCCGGGCGCGATCCCGAACGGTTCGAGGAGCCCGACCGGCTCGACCTGTCTCGCACACCCAACCCGCACGTGAGCTTTGGCGGCGGGCTGCACTTCTGCTTGGGCGCGCCATTGGCGCGGCTCGAACTGCAGGTGGCGTATCGCGTGCTGTTCGAGCGCATGCCGCAGCTGGCGCTGTGCGAGCCGCCGCGCTTCCGCGACGCGTATCACTTCCGCGGGCTCGAGGCGCTGCACGTGCGTGGATGAACGCGCGACGGACCGGCGGCGCATCCGACCGCATGACGACTCGTGGACAGGCGCGATCTGACACCGCCCTCACATCGGGCGAGGAACCTCGCGGTCGCGCGAGCCGTCTCTCTCGCAGATGCACGATCCGTGATCCGCGCGGTCCGTCGTGAGAGGAGCGCCCCATGCCCGCACGCAAGCCGAGTCGCACGCAGACGATCCTCGCGATCGCCGCCGTCGTCCTGATCGCCAGCGCCGTCGCGTGGGCGATGCGCCGTGCCCCGCGTGAGTCCGCCGTCGCCTCCGCGAGCGTGGCGCTCGAACGCGTCGAGCGTCGCGATCTGACGCAGAGCGTCGAGGCGAGCGGCACCGTCCAGCCGCTGCAGGTGGTCGAGATCAAGTCCAAGGCGTCGGGAGAGGTGCTCCAGATGCCAGTCGAGGTGGGCTCGGTCGTGGCCAAGGGGGACCTGCTCGCGCGCGTGGAGACGATCAACGCGCAGGCCGCGCATGATGAGGCGGCCGCCGCACTGTCGGCCGCGCAGGCCAGCCTGCTCGTCGCTCAGTCGGCCAAGACACGCGCCGACGAGCTGTTCGCCGGCAAGTTCATCGCGGCCGAGGCGCACGACGCCGCCACGCTGGCGCTCGCCAACGCGCGCGCGACGCTGGTGCGTGCACAGTCGGCGCTCGAGAACGCCAAGTTGGCGCTGTCCGACACACAGGTGCGCGCACCGATCGCCGGCACGGTGCTGTCGCAGACCGTCACGCAGGGCCAGGTGATCAGCTCGGCCACGTCCAACTCCACGGGTGGGACCACACTGCTCACCATGGCCGACCTGACGCGTGTGCAGATGCGCGCATTCGTCAGCGAGAGCGACGTGGGGCTGCTGCACGCCGGGCAGACCGCGCGCATCACCGTGGACGCGCATCCGGACCGCACGTTCGAGGGCAAGGTGCTCAAGATCGAGCCGCTCGCCGTGGTGCAGCAGTCGGTCACGCTGTTCGCGGTCATCGTCTCGCTCGACAACCGCGAGGGTCTGCTGCTGCCCGGCATGACGGGAGAGGTCGTGGTGCAGGTCGCGGAGCGCACGGCCGTGCTCACCGTGCCGGTGGATGCCGTGCGCAGTGTGCGTGATGCGGCGGCGCTCGCCGCCACTCTGGGCGTGAGCACGGCCACGGCGCGCGACCACGCACGCGCCGCGCGCGCGCCGGCCGATGCCGCCACTGCGAGCGCAGGCCGCGGCCGTGCCGCCGACGCCGCGCCGCGCACGGG
>CADEFY010000073.1:5860-9198 GCA_902826705.1 uncultured bacterium | reverse complement strand
GCGCCAACGACTACGACCACTACGAAGTGCTCAGCGGACTCGAGGAGGGCGACCAGGTCGCGTTGCTCGGCGTGGCGCAGGCCGAGGCCAAGCGTGCCAGCGACCAGGCCCAGGTGCGACAGCGCATGAGCAACATGCCCGGAGCGGTGGGGCGCGGCACGACGACCGGCGCGAGCGGGGCCGGGGTGGGAGGGCGCTGACATGCAGGTGCGTGAGACCACCCGGGTCGCCCTCGAGGCGCTGGCTGCGAACCGCATGCGGTCGTTCCTCACCATGCTCGGCATCATCATCGGCGTGGCGGCGGTGATCGCGATGATGGCGCTGGGCCGCGGCGCACAGGAGTCGGTCACCTCGCGCATCGCCTCGTTGGGCACCACACTGCTCACGGTGATGCCGGGGCAGACGTTCGTGCCCGGCGGCGTGGCGGCATCGGGATCACGCGCCGCGCTCACCTATGACGATGCACTGGCGCTCGAGGCGCGGGGCACGCGCTTCGCCGCGGTGCAGCCCGAGATGACCAGCAGCATGCAGGTGCAGGCGGGCAGCCAGAACACCAACACGAGCGTCGTGGGCACGACCGCCAACTACCTCACCGTGCGGCGGTTCACCCTGCAGGCCGGGCGCATGTTCACGCCCGCCGAGGATGACGCCAAGCGCCGCGTCGTGGTGCTCGGGTCCCAGGTGGCCTCCGACCTCGGGCTCACGCAGGCCGAGTCGGCGGTGGGAGCGGCGGTGCGTGTGGGCGGCGCGGAGTTCGAGGTGATCGGCGTGCTCGCGGCCAAGGGCGGTGCGATGGGTCCCAACAACCCCGACGACCAGGTGCTGATCCCCATCCAGACCGCGCGCTACCGCCTGATCGGCGGCGACCGGCTGCGGTCCGTGAGCGTGCTCGCGGCGAGCGAACAGGACATCGCCGCCGCCATGGCGGACATCACGCGCATCCTGCGGCGCGAGCACCGGCTCGCCCCCGAGCGGCCCGACGACTTCAACATCCGCAACCAGGCGGACTTCCTCACGACGCTCAGCGAGACCACGCAGACGCTCAATCTGCTGCTCGCCGGCATCGCCGCGGTGAGCCTGCTCGTGGGCGGCATCGGCATCATGAACATCATGCTGGTGTCGGTCACCGAGCGGACGCGTGAGATCGGCGTGCGCAAGGCGATCGGCGCCACACGGCGCGACATCCTGCTGCAGTTCCTGCTCGAGGCGCTCGTGCTCTGCATGCTGGGCGGGATCGCGGGCGTGGCCGTGGGTGCGGGCATCGCCGCGGCCGCACGGGGCGTGTGGGGCTGGAACGCCTCGGTGGACCCGTTGTCGGTGGCCCTGGCGTTCTCGTTCGCGGCGCTCGTCGGCGTGGGCTTCGGCGTGTGGCCGGCGCGGCGTGCGGCGGGGCTCGACCCGATCCAGTCGCTTCGCTACGAGTAGCCCGGCGCGGTAGCCTGCTCACACAGGAGGGCCGAGCCATGGGAGAACGGGATCACCGGGTCGATGCGTACATCGCCAGGCGCGCTCCGTTCGCGCGCCCGATCCTCGAGCATCTGCGCGAGGTCGTGCATGCGGGCGCGCCGGCGGTGCGCGAGAACATCAAGTGGGGCATGCCGTCGTTCGAACTGGGCGGGCTGTTCTGCAGCATGGCGGCGTTCAAGACCCACGTGACGTTCGGGTTCTGGAACACCGCGCCATTCAAGGCCGCGCTGCGCCGCGCTGGGTTGGGCGGGCGCGACGCCATGGGGCACGCCGGGCGCATCCAGTCGCTCGCGGACCTGCCGAGCCGTCGCGTGCTCGTGGCGTTGGTGCGCGAGGCGGCCGCGATCCAGGCCAAGGCGCCCGCCAAGCGCGCGCCCACCTCGCCGCGCCCTGCGCTGCGCACGCCGGCCGACCTCAGCGCGGCGCTGCGTGCCGAGCCCGGAGCAGCGGCGCAGTTCAAGGCGTTCAGCCCCGGCAAGCGGCGCGACTACATCGAGTGGATCACCGAGGCGAAGTCGGCGGCCACGCGCGAGAAGCGGTTGGCCACGGCCATCGAGTGGATCGCCGAGGGCAAGTCGAGGAACTGGAAGTACGAGCGCCGCTAGCCCGGACTATTCATGAGCCCGGGCTAGGCGCGGTTCGAGTCCCCCGGCCGCAGGGCGATCGCCGCATACCCGAGTGTGCCCAGCACGCCGAACCCGGCGGAGATCTGAAGTGTGAGCACCGGCGATGCCTGCCAGAGCACGGCGCCGAGGGCCGCGGCCAGCCCTGCGAGCGAGTCGCGCACGCAGTAGTACCAGCCGAAGTACGTGGCGCGCGCCTCGGGCGGGCAGAGGTCGAGGATCAGGCTCTTGCGCGTGGGTTCGCCCAGCTCCTTCATGCCGCGCAGCACGAACGCCACTGCCAACGTGCCGAACGTGGTGCCCGCCATCAGCGCCAGCGGGAACGCCGCGAAGAACACGAAGGTCAGCGCCACCGTGGCCGGCTTGCCGATGCGCCCGGACAGCCACGCGCCGGGCACGTAGACGAGCAGTGCGGCCGTCATCTCGATGGCGGTGAGCTGGCCGAACTGGAGGGCGGTGACCGGCTGGGCGATCTCGCGCATGCACCACAGCACCACGAACGCGTACGGCAGCTGCTCGCAGAATCGGATCAGCGTGTCCGCCACGAACAGCCGCTGGAGCGGCGGGCTCATGCTGCGGAGCGCGCGAAGCGGCGAGAACGCGGGCGCGACAGCCGGACCGGTGCGCGCATCGGAGCGCACCTGGCGTGCCAGCAGGACCTGCTGCGCGACCAGCGTGGCCACGCCGAGCGCCGCGGCCAGCAGGAACGCCGCGCGCAGCCCCGCGCCCTCGCCCCACGCCGTGATCATCGCGCCGGCTGCGAGCGGACCGAGCGCCATGGGCACGCGGCGCACCAGTGAGTGCATGGTCACGCCCCAGGCGCTGTCGCGCGCGGGCAGCGCGCGGGTGACGGTGGTGAGCGCGGCGGGCAGCGAGATCGCGCTCCACGACAGCGCGAGCAGCGCACCCGCGATCGCCACGCTCCAGTGGGACGCGAACGCCATCACCACGAACCCCGACACCGAGACCGCCGCGAACGCCTGCAGCGCGCGTTTGGAGCCGATGCGATCGGTCACCATGCCGCCGGGCAAGGATGCTGCGGCGCCCACCAGGTTGCTGGCCGACTGGTAGAACCCCACTGCCAGGGCGCCGCCGCCCAGGCGCGAGAGTGCGAGCGGGATGAACCGCTCGGCGAGCCGCTCGCCCAGCCCGAGCAGCACGGTGCCGGCGAGCAGGCCGGTCACCTCGCGCCACCAGGCGCGCTCCGCGCTCATCGCCTGCCCGTAGCGAGCACTTGCCGTGTGATCC
>CADEFY010000073.1:2483-5850 GCA_902826705.1 uncultured bacterium | reverse complement strand
CTCGCGAGTGCGACGGGCCCGAGCAGCGCGGGCAGCCACACATACGGGAAGAACAGCACCCAGGTGTTGACCTGCGCGGGCGCCGGTCCGAACGCACGCACCATGGGAGAGAGCAGCACGGCGAGCACCGCGATCACCGCGAGGCATGCGAGTCCCCACACGTTCCACGCCCACACGAGCCATCGCGGGATGCGCGCACCCAGGGCCATGCTCACGGCGAGCACCGCGGCGGCGAGCCCCGTGATCACGTCGAGGTTGTAGCCGGTCCACGTGAGTGCCTCGGGCATGATGCGCAGTTCGAACGCCCGATGCATGCCCATCTCGAGGCTCCAGCGGAACGCCTGCAGGCCGATCAGGTGCACCATCGCGATGCGCTCGGCGAGCGCGCGGCCGAGCGGGGAGAGTACGATCACGAACGCCAGGCCGATGGCCGCGGCGATCAGCAGCCCCGCCGGGGGCGGGGTACGATCGAGCTGCGCCAGGAACCCCGAGCGCGCCACGACGCCGGTGAGCGTCAGCCATGCCGCAGCCAGCAGGGTCGCACGCCAGCGCAGGTCGGGCCGTGCGCGGGCCACCAGGGCCACCGACAGCGCCGCGACCGAGACCGCGATGAGCGCGAAGAAGAGCACCATGCCCGGCTCATGCGGCGGGGCGGGCGCGAATCTGGCAGCGTGGTCGAGCATGGCGCGACAGACTACGCGGATCGCCGCGCTACGAAGAAACTCCTTGCGCAGCGGGTGCGACTTCTACATAGTAGAAACCATGACACCGCATCCGTCCCTCGGTGAGTTCGAACAACTCGTGCTGCTCGCGGTGCTCCGCTTGAGGGAGGGCGCGTACGGCATGGCCGTGAGGCGCGAACTGCAAGTGCGCGCCCGTCGCGACGTGGCGATCGGTGCCGTCTACGCCACGCTCGACCGGATGCAGGCCAAGGGGCTCGTGCGCTCGCAGGAGCGCGCAGGTGGTGCGACGCGCGAGTCGCGGCCTCGGCGTTGCTTCGAGGTGACCGCCTCGGGCCGCCGCGCGCTGCGGCACGCCCACGACACGGTGGCCCGACTCACCGCCGGGCTCGAGTCGGAGTTGGGGCTGTCGTGAACGCGCTCGAACGGTTCGGCCTCGCGGCACTGGCGTTCCTGGCCCCGCCGGAGACCCGTGAGGCGCTGATCGGGGACCTGCTCGAAGAGCGCGCGATGCGCTGCGAGGAGGGCGTCAAGCCGTCCGCGGCAGGGGCGTGGCTGCTGCGCCAATGCGCCCACTCGGTGCCGCCGCTCCTGCTGCTGCGCGCCCGCCGCGCCGGTCCCAGGCGACTCGCGCTCGCGTCGGCGGGAGCGCTCGTCGCGGCGGCCGCGATGCATGCGACCCAGCAGTCCGGCTGGCGCTGGCTGCTCTCGCTGGTCCCGTTGCGCGCCGACCACGAGCCACCACCCGTGTTGGCGCTGGTCTTCGGGCTCTCCCAGTGCGTCGCCGCCCTCATGGTGGCGCTGCTGCTGCTCCGACTCACTCGTTCCGGAGGTCGCACATGAAGTGGGTGCTCATCGTGATCGGAGCCCTGCTCGGGCTCGTCGTGCTCTGCGTGCTCGCGCTGTTCCTCGTGAGCCGGCGGTCCGGTGCCGGGCAGTCCACTCACAGCGTGGTCGTGGCACGGCCCGTCGCCGAGGTGTGGACCTGGATCACGGAACCAGACAAGGTCAGACAGTGGGTGAGCTGGCTCGTCGACATCCGCACCACCGAGACCGGCCCGCCGCGCGTGGGCATGAAGGAAGTGTGGGTGATGGACGACCCCAACATGAAGAAGCAGCTCGAGATCGACGGCACGATCACCGAGGTCGTGCCCGGGCAGCGGCTCGGAGTGGCGATCTCGCTGCCCGGCTACTTCGAGGGCGACATGGTCTACTCGCTCACCGAAGTCGAGGGCGGGACTCGACTCGAGACCAAGGGCCGGTACAAGTACCTCGACTTCGTGTTCTCGGTCATGGAGCCGTTGGTCACCCCCGAAGCCGACAAGAAGATGCGCGGCGACCTGGCGCGCCTGAAGTCGCTCGCGGAGGCGGCGCCGGCGGCGCCGGCGGCTCCAGCGGCTGCGGACTCGGCGGCCGCGGGGACCAGGGCGCACTGAGGATCAAGGCGAGTCGCCTCGGACCATCCACCTGAGCTGGATGCGTATGGGGAGTGGGGCCCCGCCGATTCATCGAGATGCCCGGCAAGTCTGCGGATCCGCATCCAATATGGCGAAATCAGTTGCTTGTAAGATTCACAGTGATCATCATGCTGCCGTCGGCTCGCGTCGCGGAACGCGCACTCGCAAGGAACGTGGGTTCAGCCGATGAGGTCATCGCCATCCAGAGGATGTCGACGCCCTGGCCGCATTCCGCGGAGGCACGATTCCCCGTCGTGTCCGATGTGACCGCCGAGAGGGATCCCGGCGGGCGCGCACGTGCCCGTTGCGGAACGGGCGAGGCATGGCATGGCAAGCGCCGCGCATCAGGCCCCTCTGCCACAGTCATCTGACCGCGGCCATCTCCGGCGAACTTCCTTGCCCGCGGGTTCCTCCGATCTCGTCGCGAAGGTGATGCGACGTTCGTGCGAGCGAACCCTCACGAGGTCCCCATTGTGACCCAGCGCCCCGTACCGGCTGCGAGGGGGCGCGGTCATGCCGGGGCACTTCTCGAGGAGGAAGGCATGCGAATCACCCAGTGGGCACTGCCCGCCAAGGTGACGGCCGTACTCGTGTTCACGGCAGCGTGCGAGGCACAGGGCGAAGAGGCGAGGACGTTTCAGACAGCTATCCGAGCTTCTCAGCACATCCAGAGCCTGCTCGAGGAGTCGGAGACATCGAAGAACGAGGACAGACGACTGCTCGAGAGTGGGCGCGCGCTCGCAGGTCAGTTCGCCAAGTTCACCGAGGGACTCGCTGCACCTTCGTTCAAGTTCGGCGTCGAGAGCAACGCGCTGCAGGCGGGCCGTTCGCAGTTGTTCGAGCTCAAGACCAATCTGCTATTCGCAGTGGGCGAGTATCCGATGCAGGGCAAGGCAGAAGCGAGCACACGAGTGCGTTCCGAGTCGCGTGGTGCCTCGCTCGATGAGGAAGTCGCTCGACTGCTCGTGACCCTGGACTATCACCCGGTGCAGGCCGTTGAGGTGTTCGCATTCGCAGAGCGGTTCAGTGATGACTATCTGGGGATACAGCGACGCCTCGAGACAGGCATCGGATTCAAGCTCGAGAGTGACTCCCCCATGCTCACGCCCGAAGGGTCGCGCTTCCGACGGCTCTTCCTTGCCGCAAAGGGAGACCCCGACCCTGCAACTGGAGAGGTGGAGAAGGCGTTCGATCGCATGTCGGAGGCCGCGCAGGCTGGCCTAGGAGACA
>CADEFY010000073.1:0-2473 GCA_902826705.1 uncultured bacterium | reverse complement strand
CAAGACCCTGGTCGAGAAGCTCCGCGAGATCTGCGCTGCTCCTCGTGTGCTCGAGGGCATCTCCAAACTCAAGAGCCGGTTCAGCGTCGGGATCTCCTTCGCGCTCTTCAGCGAGTTGGAGCAGGCCGAGATCAAGACGACGCTGCTCGACTCTTTGTCGACAGTCGTGGCCCCTGAGCGGGCCTACCTTCTCGATCCAACGCAACGATTCCGATACTCGATCCGCCCCTCCGTCCGACTCCGCCTCACCGATGAGGTCGAGGTCTGGGGCAAGTATTACTTGAAGCAGCCGCTCGGCCCGAACCCGAGCGACGGTGCGACCATCGATCCGCGCTTTGACGAGCGGCAGGATGCCGAATTCGGTGTCGCTTTCCGGCCCGTTCGCGAGAAGTTCGAGGTCGCTCTCGAAGGGGTCTACAGCAAGGACCACGCGCCCGCGCGATTCAGCTCATCGGACCTGGCGCGGCTGAATCCACCTGGCGCCCTTCCAGCAGTGAGTGAGGCTCCCAGTGAGCGACTCTCGGCGACTCTCAAGCTGAACCTCAAGCTGTAGCCGCCGAATGGGACGCGCCGAGAGGAAAGATCCGAAAGTGGAGCACGGGCCGGTTCCCAACGGCATCACGCGCGCGGGACGCCGGCTCTGGGAACGACTCGCGCAGCTCCGACGAGAAGGACTCTCCCAGGTCCTCGTGGTGCTCATGATCTCGTTCACGCTCTTCCTACTGGCGACTCTGCTGGCCCGGGTCGCGATATCGAGCTGGAGCGCCTACTACGCGGCGATCGGGACTCAGATCCGGATGTCGACGGCAAGAGGCGAGCCGCGCCAGGACCTCGAGTACCCGGCGCTCATAAGCTCGGTGCTCGCGCCAGTGAACGGAGACTCCGCGAACTGGGTGCCCAGCGCCTTCGACGCTGTGGGAGCAGACAACGTCGAGGCGATCCACCACACCTTCTACGTGCTGGCGCGACAAGCCTTGCTCCTTCGAGCGCGTCAGGCATCGGCCGATCGCGCCCTTGCGGAGGCGGATCTGCGTGATGTCGAGTCCGGGCGGAGACCTCTGCTCGTGGCGCTGGGGAATGACGCTGCAACCTTGCAGTCGTCGTTCATCGAGAGCACTCGTCGGCACACGCTCGATGTCATGCGCGGCGGATCACAAGCGCTTGAGCGTGTAGGGAACTTCGACTCCGCGCGAGTCGGGAAGCGCGTGGCTCGCGAGGGCAGCATCACCACTGAAAAGCATGAGCCGATCGATCGACCACAGATGGTCTCGTCGCTGCACATCCCCCAGTTCATTCATCCGGAACGGCAAGTTGGGGAGCAGGCCGCGCTCGTACGATTCAGTGACGAGGACCTGCACATCGCGATCGCGGTGTCCCGCTTCCTGGAGGAAGCGATCACGAGAGCCGAATCCGCTGGCTCGATGAAGGCCCGTTCTCCTGAGGAGCACATAAGCATCAAGCAGGCCTACTTCATCTCGTCACACAGCATGCTTCGGATCTGGCCGCCGCGCCCTGACCCGACGGAACTCCCGCTGAACCGCCCTTGGGCCGGAGCGCACTACTTCCAGCTGTTCTTCGAGCGCGACGCGGAAGGGCGATGCGACTACACGTCTCCCGCCTATCTCGATGTCGGCGGCAAGGGGGTGGTCCAGACCCATGTCCGGGTGCTTCACGATCTGCATCGTGCAGACACGAGCGGCGTGCTTGGCATCCTCTGCGTGGACTATCAGCTGCCGCCTGAGCGATTCCTACGTGCGCTCGCATTTCAGAACACCCTCTTCCGGATCGCGAGGTTCTCGCTGCCGCCTCACGCGGAACTCGAGTCGATCCCGAGAGATACGAGCTTCAAGTTCATGGTGAGCGAGCCGGAGCTGGGGCGCAGACGTGACTCGACGCTCGTCTGGCGCCGAGAGGCGGATACGGATCTGGCCGGCGCCATCCGCGACTATGGGGCCGATCGCCACAGGGAGTTCGAGACTCGTACCTTCAGCAGACTTCCCATTGACGGGGGCACAAGACTCTCGAGGCATCTCCTGAGAGAGACATTCATCTTCCCGTTCTTGAGCGATGGGTCGAATCGGCAGACCTACCTCGTTCTCGCAGTGGATCCACCTCAGCTGCCGGCCGAAGTCGCGGCGAGTGCCCTGCTCGCGCTCCTCTGCATGGTCGCGGGCATCGGGCTGATGCTCCAGTCCGGCGTGCTCTCGGGGCACGCGGATGAACAGATGAGCAAGGACATCTACCTGCGGCATCTCCCGATCGGGGTCCTGGAACTCGATGAGCGTGGGGGGATCGCGGGTGCCAATCAGGCAGCGGAGTGGCTGCTCGCAACCTGCCTCGTACAGCACGGGGAGCAGCGGCAGGTCGCCAGCGACGAACGTGTGCTCTACCGCGATCTCATGGAGAACTGGGTCATCGTGTTGCATGCCCACGGAAGGCTCGAACGACGATTGCTCGCCGAGCACATCCTGCG
>CADEFY010000072.1 GCA_902826705.1 uncultured bacterium | reverse complement strand
TCCTCTCCGGCCGTACTCGTGATCTGATACGTCCCGCCAGCCGCCCGTCTCACTCGGCCACCCTTGATAAGAGTTCCTTCGCCAGCACCGTGCTTATTAAGACTTCGGCAGCTTAGGCTTATCAAGCGAGGGCGTAAAGTCCTGACCCGATGGCAGGAAACGGGTGGTGAAGGCGAGCTAGATCGTTGCAAGACAATATCTCATGCCGCCAACGAGACGGGCTGACACGGAACCCCGGCAGCGGCGCCGGTGGCGGATCGCGGGGGAGCCAGCCCCACCCCCGGCGGGCGGCCGTTCTGCCGACGACCGCCCGCCGTCCTTCACCGCACCAGGGTCACTCGCACGTCACGTCGTTCTGCGCCCGCTTGGAGCCGCGCCCAGTAGATGCCGGGTGAGGCGTCGGCGCCGCGGAGTCGCACGGTGTGTCGGCCGCCCGCCATCCCGGGCCAGCGAGCGCGCTCCTGCACGCGCCCTTGCACGTCGATCAGCGACACGGTCACGTCGGTCGCCCTGGGCAGTGCGAGTGCGAACACCAGCAGCGGGCCGGGTTCGGCTGCGGCGCGGGCGAATGCGAGTTCCAGCGGCATGTCCTCGTCGAGTGCGGGCGCCGCCGGACTGCGATCGGGCACTCGTGCGGCGAGAACCTCGTCGCGGCCCGTGGTGTCGGGCTCGCCGAGCTCCTCGATCCAGCGCAGGATCCGCCAGGCGCCATCGCTTCCTTCCGAGCGCACGAGCACGAAGCGGTGCCGGAGCGAGGCGACCTGCTCCTCCTGCCCACCCGCTTGGAGGCGCAGCACCGGCGCACCGGCCACGACGACGGCGGTCTCCGCGAGCGCGTGTGACTCGAGGGTGAGGCCGGCGTGCGCGACCGAGAGCCGAACCTGTTCGCCAGTCGCTGCCGCGACGCTCGCACGGATGCCCTCGAGCACCCGCAGCTCCCCGGCGAGGGACAGCCCCTGCGGATACGCCTCACGGAACTCGGGGTCCTCGGAGAGTGAGACGAACTCAGCGTGCGTCCTGAGCGAGAGGCCCTCGACGTCGATGCGCGCGTACGCGCGGTAGAAGCCCTCGACGGTCTCGCGCGCGTCGGCTGACTCCTCGGCTGCTTCGAGGACGAACCGAACTGCCTGGGTTGGCCTCTGGTCCATCCGTTCGTTCCCACAGATGAAGTACACCTGCTGGGGCACGGCCCTGACCTGGATCGACTCCGCCCCCGCGTCAGGCGCCACCAACATCCCCACCACCACCATCGCACCCACTCGCACACATCCTCCTCGCCGCACTGCGACCCTCGGTCTCGTGGTCCGGCCCAGCTCTGGAGGATGGGAACGCACACGAACGCAGCATCACGCGTGCCAAGCGCGGAACTCGTTCGGCAGCGGCCGTGCGCCCGCTTGCGAGTGGTTCCCTGTCACGGCGTGCGCCCTGCGATGTCACCCTGCGAGGTGACAGTCGTCGTGGCGCCTCAGCGCCGCACCGGCTTCTGCTGCTCGCAGAGCACCGACTCGAGGTCGTTGAACACGAAGTCGGTGGGGCGGGCCGGCGCCGGCGGCAGCGTGAGTTCGGTGACCGGGCCGCTCACCCACACGCGCTGGCGTGAGAAGCGCCCGTCGCCGAAGTCCACGCGCACGAGCACCGGGGCGCGGAAGTCTGCGGGCACGCCGCTCTGGGTGATGCGCGCGCGGATCGCCCACTGGCCGCCGTCGACGGCCTCGGCCGACCACGTCACCTGATACGTGGGCACGGCCGTGCCCTCGACCCACTGGCGGAAGAACCACCCCATGTCCTCGCCCACCACCTCCTCGACCACGGCGCGGAAGTCGGCGGTGGTCGCACGCTGCCCGCGCCAGCGCTCGTGGAATCGGCGCATGAGCGAGCGGAAGCGCTGCTCCTGCGGATCGCTGTCCTCGAGCAGCAGGTTGCGCAGCATGTGCAGCACCCATGCGCCCTTCTTGTAGATGACCAGGTTGTAGTCGCCGGGTGTGGCGCTCGAGTTGGTGCGCGGACCCAGCGCGATCGGGCCCGCCTCCTGCCCGCCGCCCAGCAGGTAGCGGCGATTGTCGATCAGCCGCTGCCGCCAGTCCTCGAGCACGCGCAGATAGCTCTTGGTGTCCTGCCGCGCGCTCTGCAGGTACCAGATGCTGCAGAAGTCCGCGAAGCCCTCGCTCAACCACGCGTCGCGATACGTGGCCGGCTCCAC
Organism: uncultured bacterium; assembly: GCA_902826705.1. Classification (GTDB taxonomy): domain Bacteria; phylum Eisenbacteria; class RBG-16-71-46; order RBG-16-71-46; family RBG-16-71-46; genus CADEFY01. The sequence goes on along the minus strand of CADEFY010000072.1, from coordinate 9,271 downwards.
CGTGAGCCCCCACCATTGGTGTGCGGTCTCGTGCGCACGGATCACGTCGGGGGTGAATTCGGCGCCCGCGGGCAGCAGGTTGCGATCCTCGGCGAGCATCATGTGGATCAGCCCGGGGAACGCCTCGTAGCGCAGCAGCGGCGTCTCGACGGCGTGGAACTCGCGCGCCAGCGGCTCGCCGAACGCGCTCCGGTAGAACTGCAGGCAGCGCGCCAGGTCGAACGCCACGCGCGACTCGCGCGACTTCTCCGCCTCCAGCTCACGGCTGGCCGCCACGCGCACGCGTCCCGCGCCGTCGGTGCGGCGCATCCACACGGTCACGGGCAGGCGGTCGTCGCCCGTCACCTGGATGCCGCGCAGGAAGTTCACGTCGAACGAGCACCACGGCACCGGGTGCCGCGTCACCCAGCGGCTCATGCGCCGGTCGCCCTCGGTGCGGTCGTCCACGCGCTCACCCGAGGCGAGCAGCTGGATCGCGGCGGGATGCGTGAAGCGCACATCCCAGGTGGCGCGGCTGCCATACCACGGCTCGGGGTACCAGTCCGTGGTGCCCTGGTGGAACACCCAGTTGTTCTCCCGCTCGAGGATGCGGCCGTGGTAGCGGATGCGCAGCGTGTGCTCCCCCGGCGCCAAGGGCGGATCGCACTTCATCCAGACCAGGTAGGTGTCCTCCTGCTGCAGGTGCTTCACAGGCCGGCCATCGATCGACAGGGAGTCGATCGTGAGTTCGTTCGGCAGCCACCACGCCAACCAGTGACGCGGGCGCTCGCGCACGGCGAGCTGGATCGTGGCGCCGGCATCGAGGCTCAGGTCGGGTGCGAGCGACGCATCGAGCGACACGTGGGTCATCTCCCAGTCGCGGCGCGCGTTGTCGCGCAGCGTGTCGGGATCGGTCGCGGCGTGGAACTGGCTCACGATCTCGGTGTCGTGACGCCTGTAGAGCCCCTGCCGATCGTCCTCGGGGCGGCGCGAGAGCTGCACGCGTTCGGCGCTCGTGGGATTGAGCATGAAGAACAGCGGCTCATTGCGGTCGGGCTGGGTCAGGTGCGCCCAGAACATGCCGTCGTCACCGCCCTCCAGCACGGACATCGCCACCGGATACGGCCGCGCCGTGCGCGCCAGCCGCGTGGTGCGATACGGCATGGTGCTGAGCCACGCCCGGCCCAGGCTGCCGATCGTGTCCGCTTCGAACGCCAGCGCGGTGGTCAGCTCGCGCAGCGTGCTGTCGCCGAACACGAACGTGGCGTTGCGGAACGCGCGGCGCATGGGGCCCGGGCCGTAGAACCGCTCCACCTGCTCGCGCTCCACGGCGCTGCGCGGCGTGAACACGAACGTGCCGCGGCCACTGAAGACCGCGGCGCACGTGCTGCCCCCGAGCGGCACGGCCAGCGCGAGACGGCCCTCCTCGAGCACGAACACGCCGGCATCGCGCTCGAGCATCAGGCTCTGCACGCGCGCGACGCGTGTGGAGTCCACGCGCCATGACGTCCATGCGTCGTGGAACGACGCGAAGTCCTCGAACGCGGGAGCCGCGCCCTGCGCCGAGTGGGCTCCTGCCGCCAGCAGGCAGCAGGCGGTCAGCGCGGCAGCGAGTCGTCGACGCATCGGGGCCTCCGGTGAGGGACTTGGCGCGGAGTGTACGCGCCGCGGCGAGAGGGGTCGATCCTGCGCTATCCTCGCGGCCCACTCGCTCGGAGGCTCCATGGCCGCGCTCGAACCTACGCTGCATCCTGCCACGCTCGGCGACGTGCCCGCCGTGGCCGCCATGGTGGCCGCGGTCGATACGGTCGACTACGGCGAGCCGGACGTGAACGCCGACGAGATCCTGCACGACTGGAGCCAGGGCGACTTCGATCCGGCGCTCGATGCGCGCGTCGTGCGCGGCGACGACGGCGCGATCATCGCGTGCGCCGAGGTCAAGCCGCGCGGCGACTCGCTCGAGTTCGACGGCGTCGTGGACGTGCACCCGCAGCATGCCACTGCCGCGGCGTTCGCCCCGCTGATCGCGTGGATGCGCGCACGCGTCACCCAACGCGCGGCCGGCCGCCCCGCGGGGCTCGGCGTGTACTGCACGCGCACCAATACCACCAAGGCCGCAGCGCTCGCCGCCGCGGGGCTCGCCTGCGAGCGCGTGGTGCTGCGCTTGCGCATCGAGCTGGGGGACACGCCGCCCGCGCCCGCGCCCCTCGCCGAGGGCCGCTCGCTCGCGCCCTTCGTCACAGGCGACGACGATGCAGCCCTGCACGGCGTGCTCGAGGCTGCGTTCCGCGAGCACTATCGCTCGCATCCGCGCTCGCTCGGGACGTGGCGCACCGAGACGCTCGGTGACCCGCAGTTCGATCCCCAGTACTTCCTGCTGGTGCGACACGCGGGGCAGGTCGTGGGCGGCATCGAGGGCTTCGACCGCGGCGAGTTCGGATGGGTGGCGCGCGTGGGCGTGCTCGCGAGTGAGCGCGGCCGCGGCACGGCACGTGCGCTGCTGCTCGAGGTGATGCGCCGGTTCCACGCGGCCGGGCGCCGACGCATGGAGCTGGGCGTCGATGCGCAGAACGCCACGGGCGCCACGCGGCTCTACGAGTCGATCGGCATGCGCACCGTGCTCCACTACGAGATGTGGCGCACGGACATCGGTCGCGTGTGAGGCGACTGCTGCCGTGGGCCCTGGCCGCTCTGCTCGCGCTCACGCTGCTGCCCGGCCTCGCGGCCATGGAGGCGATCGACTGGCGTGAGGCGCGTGACGCGGTCGTAGCGCGCGAGTCGCTCGACGGCCGCGGGCTCCTGCACCCCACCGTCGCGGGCGAGCCCTTCTTCGAGAAGCCGTTCGCGGGCTACGCGCCGGAGCTGCTCGCTCGTCTGGTGCTGCGGCGTGTCGCGCCGGGCTCCACCGCGCGCACCGAGGTGGCCGTGTCGCGCGCCGTGCGCGTGGCGATCGCCGCGGCGCTCGCGCTCACCGTGGCCGTGGTGGGAACGCGGTGCTTCGGGGCGCGGGCGGGTTGGCTCGCGGCCTGCGCGCTCGCTTCCATGCTCGGACTGCCGCTCGCGACGCGTTGCGACGGCTCGCAGTTGCTGGCCACGCTCTGCGCCTGGCTCGGCATCGGTGCGCTGCTGGCGGCGCGCATCGGCCGCTCCCGTGGGCCCGATGCGTATCGCGCGATGGGCTATCTGCTGCTCGCTGCGGCCGGGCTCACGGGCGGGCCGCTGTCGGCACTCTGGCCGCTGCTCGGGTTCGCGCTCTATGCGCGCCTCGCGCGCCGCAGCGAGCCCGTGGTGGCGCTGCGCCCGTCGCTCGGCGTGCCGCTGATGCTCGCACTTCTGCTGCCGTGGTACGCGCTCATGGCCGCGCACCACGGGGCGGCGTTCCTCGTGCCCGTGCTCGGGTTCCCGTATGCGGCCGAGGCGCGCGGTGCATGGTGGTCGGGGCCTGTGCTCGCGCTGTCGTTCACGGTCGTACTGTGCTTTCCGTGGAGTTCGCTGCTCGGCGCGGCGTTGCGCGATGCGGCCTCTCGACTGCGGCGGGCGCGGTCGCCGCTCGCGAGCGGATCGGCCGCGAGCGAACCGGAGCTGCTCGCGCATCTGCTCGTGGCGCTCGTGTGCGCGGCCGCACTGCCCGTGGCGCTCTACAGCGGACCTCCGCTCACCGCGGCGCTTCCCGTGCTGCCCGGTGTGGCGCTGCTCTGCGGCCGGTTCCTCGACCGTGTCCTCGACGGCGACGTGCACGCGGGCCACTTGAGCGGCGCCACGCGGATCACGGCGATCATGGGCGCGACCGCGGCACTGCTCATGGTGGCGTTGAGCACGCGGCTGCCCGAGGCCACGATGAGCCTGCGGCTCACGGGCATCGCACTGCTCGTGGGATCGGCGGCGCCGTTGCTCGCCGACCTGCGCGGAGCGAGGCGCCTGGCGGCCGGACTGTTCGCGCTGCCGGTCGCGCTCGGCGCACCCGTCGTGCAGGCGCGCGTGCTGCCGGAACTCGAGCATTGGCTCAACACGCGCGAGGCCGCCGAGGTGATGCTGCGCGTGGCGCCGCCCACCGCCTCGCTCGTGCTGCCCGAGACGCCTCCGCCGTCGCTGCGACTGCTGCTTCCGCGTGCGTTCGTCGTGTCTCCGGGGCTGACCGGGCTCGCAGCATGCGCTGCCCGCGACGGTCGCGTGTATCTGGCCTTCCGCCCCTCGCGCGAACGCGACGTGGCGCGCCGCCTCGACGCCCCGCTCGAGATCCTCTCGCGCACGCCCGCGCTCGTGCTCGCGCGTGCGCAGATGGCGCCACCAGCCCCCCAGAGCGCCCCGGCGACCACTTCCGATTCCGGCCGACGCTGAACCCGATGGCCCGCTAGGATGCGGGCCATGACGCTCGACCCCGCTTCCTGTTGGCGCGCCTATGCCACGCGCGACCGCCGCTTCGTCGGCCGCTTCGTGATGGGCGTGACCTCGACCGGCATCTACTGCCGCCCGGGTTGCCCGGCGCGGCTGCCCGCGCAGCGCAACGTGCGGTTCTTCGCGAGCGCCGCCGCGGCCGAGGGGGACGGGTTCCGTCCGTGCCGGCGCTGCCGCCCCGAGACGGCGCCGGGCACTCCCGCGGCGCTCGGCACGAGCGCCACGGTCGCGCGCGCGCTGCGGCTGATCGACGACGGCGCGCTCGATGACGGATCGGTCGCCACGCTCGCGGACCGGCTCGGCATGACCGACCGCTGGCTGCGCGCGCTGTTCGCCGAGCAGCTCGGGGCCTCGCCCCACGCCGTGGCCGCGTCGCGCCGGGCGCACCTCGCGCGCCGGCTGCTCGAACACTCGAGCGCGCCGCTCGAGGACGTCGCGCTCGCCGCCGGCTACCGCAGTGCGCGACGCATGCGGGCCGAGCTGACGCGCGTGTTCCAAGCCGCGCCGAGCCGGTTGCGCGGCAGAGTCAGCCGCGACGCCCCGCTCGTGCTGCGGCTTCCCGCGCGCATGCCGTTCGAACCGGCGCCGATCCTCGCGTTCCTCGCAGCCCGCGCGCTGCCGGGCGTCGAGCAGGTGAGCGCTGACACGTACCGCCGCACGGTCGCGCTGCCGGCGGGCGCGGCAGTCGTCACGCTGCGCGCCGATGAGGCGGGCGTCACGCTCGAGGCGCCCGCCGAGGCCGCCGCGGCATTGCCGCAGTGGGTGACGCGCGCGACGCGTGTGTTCGACCTGGACGCCGATGCCGCCGCGATCGCGGCGCACCTCGCGGAGGACCGCGCGCTCGCGCGGGCGCTCGCCGGAGGCACGGTGCGCGTGCCCGGCGCGTGGGACGGCTTCGAGGTCGCCGTGCGCGCGCTGCTCGGGCAGCAGGTGTCCGTCGCAGCGGCGCGCACGCTCGCGGCGCGGCTGGTAGCGCGCGCCGGCACGCCGCTGCCGCGGCCGAGCGGAGGCCTCACGCACCTCTTCCCCACGCCCGCTCAGGTGGCGGCGCTGCCCGCGCAGGCGTTCGGCGTGCCGCGTGCGCGCGCCGAGGCGCTGCGCGCGCTGGCCCGCGCCGTCGGGTCGGGTGCGCTCACGCTCGCGCCGGGCGCCGACGCGAGTGCCGCGCGCGAGGCGTTGCTCGCGCTGCCCGGCGTGGGCCCGTGGACCGCCGACTACCTGCTGATGCGCGCACTCGGCGAACCCGATGCGCTGCCCGCGGGCGACCTCGCGTTGCAGCGCGCGATGGCCGTGCGCGGCCGCCGGCCGAACGCACGCGAGGTGCTGGCGCGCGCCGAACGCTGGCGGCCCTGGCGCGCCTACGCGCTGATCGCGCTGTGGCGCGACGACTCGATCCGCTCCGCAGCCACCGTGCTCGCCACTCGCTCCAAGAGGAGGACGTCTGCATGACCGCACTCGCGACCATCACGCTGGAGACCACCACGCTCGAGACGCCGATCGGCCCCATCGGTCTCGCAGCGCACGTCGCGGAACAGGGTGGCGCACTCGTCGGGGTGAGCCTGGGCCGGCCCTTGATCGGCAGCCGCACGCAGGCGTGCCTCGAGCGAGCACTCGGTCCGCACGCGCTGGTCGACGCACCCGACCCCGCCGGCGCCGCTGGCCGTCTGCGTCGGTTCTTCGACGGGGATCTCGGTGCGCTCGCTGAACAGCCGGTCGCGCTGCATGGCACCGAGTTCCAGCGGGCGGTGTGGGAGCAACTGACGCGCATCCCCCCTGGCACCACCTGGACCTACCGCAGGTTGGCGGAGTCGATCGGCCGGCCCACCGCGGTGCGTGCGGTGGGTGCGGCCAACGGGTTCAACTTCGTCGCCCTGTTCGTGCCCTGCCATCGCGTGATCGCCTCCGACGGCACGCTGTGGGGCTACGGCGGCGGACTACCGGCCAAGGCGTGGCTGCTGCGTCACGAAGGGGCGCTGCCGCCCGACCTGCTGACGCCGCTGAACTGAGCTCGAGTCGCAGCGGGCAGGCCATCATCTAATGTGCCCGCATGCGCGTCCTCCTCTGGTTCCGCAAGGACCTCCGACTCGACGATCACACGGCGCTCGCCGAAGCCGACCGCGACGCGGCGGGCGATGTCGTGCCGTTCTACACGAGCGAGCCGGCCGTGCTCGGCCGCTCCGACATGGCGGCCACGCGCGTGCGGTTCGTGCTCGACTCGCTGCGCGAACTGGCGAGCCGGATCGAGGCCGCCGGCTCCCATCTGGCGCTCGACCACGGGGACGCCGCGGTCACCGTGCTGCGGGCGGCCCGGGCAGCAGGCGCTGACGCGGTCTACTGGAACGACGAGTACGAGCCGCAGCTGCGCGCACGCGATGCCGCCGTGGCCGCGGCGCTCACCGCGGCCGGTGTGCGCGTCAAGCGCTTCCACGACCGGCTGCTCGTGCCGCCGGGCGAAGTGGCGACGGGCGCGGGCACGCCGTTCACCGTGTTCTCCCCGTTCCGCCGCGCATGCGAGAAGCTCGAACTGTCCCGGCCGCAACCCGCCATCACGCGCTTCGCGCCGCACGACCTGCCGCGCCGCGACGTGGCGATGCTCGCGCAGCTCGGCTTCAACGAGCCGTCGAGCACGCCATGGCCCGCCGGCGCATCGGCCGGGGAGTCACGGCTCGCCGAGTTCCTGGGCGATGCCGCAGCGGGGCTCGCGCACTATGCGACGCAGCGCGACGTGCCCTCGGTGCGCGCGCACGCGCGCATCTCGGCCGACCTCAAGTTCGGCACGCTCGGCATCCGGCGCGTGGCGCAGTCCGCGCTCGCTGCGGCGCGCGCCGACGCATCGCTCACGCCACACACCGACAAGTTCGTGGCCGAGCTGCGGTGGCGCGACTTCTACGCGCATGTGCTGCACGCGTTCCCGCACTGCGAGCACCGCGCGTTCCGCCCGGAGTACGACGCGCTCGTCTGGCGCGGGACGGACGCGTGGTTCGACGCGTGGCGTGAAGGGCGCACCGGATACCCGATCGTCGATGCCGGCATGCGCGAGCTGGTGGCCACCGGATTCATGCACAACCGCGTGCGCATGGTGGTGGCGAGCTTCCTCACCAAGGACCTGCTGATCGACTGGCGCCGCGGCGAGCGGCACTTCATGCAGCACCTGATCGACGGCGACCTGGCCAACAACAACGGGGGTTGGCAGTGGGCTGCCGGCACCGGCACCGACGCCGCGCCGTACTTCCGGATCTTCAACCCCGTGCTGCAGGGCCTGCGGTTCGATGCCGACGGCGCCTACGTGCGCCGCTGGGTCCCCGAACTGGCGGCCCTGCCCGGCAGGCACCTGCACGCGCCGTGGGACGCGCCGCCGCTGCTGCTCGCCGAGCACGGCGTCACGCTGGGCGAGACCTACCCGTTCCCGATCGTGGACCATGACGTGCAGCGCGCCGCGGCGCTCGCGATGTACGCCGACGTGAAGGGCGCGTGAGCCCCGCTCACGCCGTGCGGCTCAGCGCCGGCGGCGCGAACGTCACTGGAGCAGCACGACCTGCCGGCTGAGCGCCTCACCTCGCGATGCGAACCGGTAGTAGTACACGCCGGGGCTCGCCTTGCGGCCCGCGGCATCGAGGCCGTCCCACCGCACCGCATTCGCGCCGGCGCGGCCGATGCCGTGGAACTCGCGCACGCGCTTGCCCGCTGCGTCGTAGACCCCGATCTCATAGGGCGCTGGCTCGCTCATCGCGAAGCGCAGCTCCGTGCTGGAGTCGAACGGATTCGGCGAGTTGCTCAGCGTGACCTGGCGGCGCTGCACGAGCGGCTCGTCCCCGACGCCGAGGACCGTGGCGTTCTCCCAGTAGATGTCGTCGAGCGCGAACTCACACGCGGTGCCGTTCTCCTCGAGTATGACGAACTCGTAGGCCAGCATGCGCAGGTCGATGGCCAGACCGCGCAGCTCGCTCACCGGGATCGACACCTGCCCCCACTCGCCGTTGCGCACCAGGCCGTACCGGGTCTGGTGCGCGGGCAGCGACACATAGTTCTGGTTGCCCCAGGAGTCGATCACGCCGATCTTGAACGTGACGTTCGCGGGGATCTTGATGCGGAACTTGAGGAACCCGTCGCCGAAGCCGAACAGGTTCGTCGGCTGCACCGACTGGATGCCCGCGCCGAACCAGCCGCGCGCGTTGGTGCGCCACGACAGGCCGTTGCCGCCCTCGTACGGCGGGATCGTGCCGTCGAGCAGCGTCTGCTCCCAGACGTAGATGTTCCCGCTCACGCCCGGCACGAGCCCGGCGCTGGTGGGTGTGAGGTCGGTGTAGAGGCCGAAGCGGCCGCTGTTCGACGGCGGCGGGCCGAAGGTCACCTCACCCTGTCCGTTCCACTGGCTCACGCGCACGTAGTCGATGTACATCGTGGCGGGGAACGACATCGTCACCGGCAGCCCGCTGGAGGGATCGCCGAGCCGGTAGCAGTCGGTGTAGGCGCCACTCACCGCGAGATTGGCGAGGAAGTAGAAGGGCTGGCGGAACTCATCCGAGTCGGCGCTCAGTACGAATGGTGCGGCGTAGAGGTCCCGCTCGATCCCATCGTCGATGCACGTGAAGCGCATCGAGTTCGAGTCCCAGTACAGGCGGTAGATCAGGAACCGCCCGTTGAGCGGATTCGCGTGGTTGTAGTACGGCCGCATGAACGTGTCGGCGGGGTCGTTGGCGAGACTCGCGACGCCGAGGGGATTGCCCGCACTCACCGCGCCGGGCGAGTAGTAGATCGCGTTGGCATGCGACATCTGGTTGACGGTCGAGTTGTTCAGCCCGTTGCCGCCGTTGTGCGTGTCGTGGAGGTCGCGCAGGGCCTTGTTCGCGCCCATCTCCATCAGGTCCACCTCGCCACTGGCGGGCCAGGTCGCGTT
>CADEFY010000071.1:9785-11537 GCA_902826705.1 uncultured bacterium | reverse complement strand
CACGCGCCTCACGGCCACCGGCACGCAGCCAGGGGGCACGGCGGGCGTGCGCGTGTCGATCACCGGCGGCGGGCAGGGGGAGCCCTCGGTCGCGACCGACGGCGCCGGAGGCGCCCTCATCGCATGGGCCGACGGGCGCAACGGCCCGGGCAACATCGCCGCCCAGCGCATGACGGCGGCGGGCGCACGCGCGTGGGGCGACTCGGCGCGGATGGTCTGCGCGGCGCCGGGCACGCAGGGCGCGCCGGGCGTGGTGCCGGGCCCGGGCGGCGCGGTGGTGGTGTGGGAGGACGGCCGCGGCTCGAGCCCCGACCTGTACGCGCAGCGGCTCGACGCCGCCGGCATGGCGCAGTGGACCGCCGATGGCCGGCTCGTCGCCGGCGGCACCGGCGCGCAGGACCGCCCGAGGATCATGGCCGGGACCGGCGACGAGGTGCTGCTGGTGTGGCAGGACCGGCGCGCAGGCTCGCTCGATGTGTACGCGCAGCGACTCGCCGCCGACGGCAGCGCGCGCTGGGACGCCGGCGGACTCGCGGTGTGCACGGTGAGTGGCGAGCAGCGCTATCCCGTGCTCGCGAGCGATGGAGCCGGCGGCGCGATCATCGCCTGGGAGGACCAGCGCGACTTCGTGCCCGACCTGTTCGCGCACCGCGTGCTCGCGGCCGGCCTGCTCGGCGGCCCGGAGCCCACGATCACGGCGCTCACCGATGTGCCCGACGATGAGGGCCGCGTGCTGCGTGTGGAGTGGCAGCGCAGTCGCTACGAGGATCCCGCGTTCGGATCCGTGGTGGGTCGCTACCGCGTGGAGCGGCTCGATGCGGGTGCGGTCGTGGCGGTGGATTCAGTCGATGCGGTGTTCGGTGACGGCCCGCCGCGGCTCTCGCTCACAGTGCCCACGCTGCTCGATGCCACGCCTGCGACGACCGGCCGCACGATCGTGCGCGTGGTCGGCCTTGCAGGGGCCACGCTCTACGTGAGCGCGCCGGACAGCGGCGCCTCGCTCGACAACATCGGCCCGGCGCCCGTGCCCGGGCTCTCGGCGCGCATCGAGGGCGGCTCCACGCGGCTCCGTTGGGGCCGCAGTCCGAGCACCGACGCGGTGCACTACCGCGTGTACCGCGGATCGTTCTTCGCGTTCGCGCCGGACTCCTCGACGATCGTGGCCTCGACTCCCGACACCACGCTCCTGCTCGCGCACGCCACGCAGGCGTTCTACAAAGTGGTGCCGGTGGATGACAACGGCAATCTGGGCTTTCCGTCGTGGGTGCAGTCGGAGGCCACGCTCGATGCGCCGGGGGCGGCGCCCGAGTTCGCGTTCGCGCGGCCCGCACCGGATCCGTCACGCGGCCCGCTCACCTTCGGGTTCTCGCTGCCCGCAGCGGGCGAGGCGCGGCTCGAGCTGTTCGATGCGAACGGCCGCCGCGTGCGCGAGTGGCGCACCGGCCGCCTCGCCGCCGGGCGGCATGCGGTGGTCTGGGACGGGCGCGATGCGGCGGGCCGTCGGCTGGACGCAGGCGTGTACTACGCGCGGCTGCAGGCTGCCGGGAACACGCGCACGCGGCGCATGACGCGCATCGAGTGAGGCCGCGCGCGGGGCGGCGCAGCCGGAGGACTCAGGCGTTCGTCCAGACCGGTGGGCGCTTCTGCAGGAACGCCGCCACGCCCTCCTGCGCGTCGGCCAACTGCATGAGCCGCTCCACGTAGCGCTGCTCGATGGCCGGCAGCGCCGGCGCGGCCGCGCCACCGGCCGCG
>CADEFY010000071.1:7907-9685 GCA_902826705.1 uncultured bacterium | reverse complement strand
CGGCCGCGCCACCGGCCGCGAGTCGCAGCGCCTGCTTGGCCTCGCGCACCACGGCGGGGCTCAGTGCGAGCAACGGTGCGAGCAGTGCGGCCGCCTCGCGTTCGCGCTCCCCGGGCGCGCAGACGCGGCTGACCAGCCCCATCGCCAGTGCGGCCGCGGGCGCGATCGGCTGGCCCAGGCACACCAACTCGCTCGCTCGCGCCCAGCCGATGCGCGCGGGCAGCAGCGCCGCGGCCACTGGCGGCAGGCATCCGAGCTGGATCTCGGGCAACCCGAGGCGCGCGTCGGACTCGGTCACCACCCAGTCGCATGCGATCGCCAGTTCGAGCCCGCCACCCAGCGCCAGGCCATGCACGAGCGCGACCGTGGGGCACGGGCAGTCGAGCAGCGCGCGCACGGCGCCATGGAACGCGGTCAGCATCTCGACGATGCGCTCCTCGGTGTGGTCCGCCACCTCGACGCCGGCGGAGAATCCGCGGCCGTCGCCGTCCAGCACGACGGCTGCCACCGAGGCGTCCGCGCCCGCCGCGTGCACGGCCGCCGCGAGCTCGCGGCCGAGCGGCATGCTGAGCACGTTGAGCGGCGGCCTCGCGAGCGTGAGGCGCACCACCGCGCCCTCGCGGTGCACGCGCAGTCCGGCGCCGCTCACCGCGGCCCTCCGACCGCCGCGGACTGCGCCAGGCTGTCCTCCTCGAACAGCGCACGCAGCGAATCCGACGCCGTGGCGCGGATGGCGCCGAGCAGCGCGCGCACACGCTCGCGCTGCTCGGGCTGGTTCAGGGTGCGCTCGGCCTGGCGGAACTCGAGCATGGCCTCGCGTATCTCGCCACCGGCGCGGTGCGCGAGGCCGAGTGCGAGCCGCGCCTCGCCCGAGTCCGGCGCGTTGCGCACCGCATCGCGGCCCAGTTCGAGCGCCACGTCATGGCGGCCGAGCTGCTCGAAGAGCACGATGGCCTCGATGCGCGCGTTCGCGTCGTCGGGATGCACCGCGAGCCAGCGGCGATACACGGGCCCCGCGTCGGCCGCGCGATCGAGCGCGCGCAGCGCCTGCACCTGGCCCATGTATGCCAGGCCCTGCGTGGAGTCGACGCGCTCGGCTCGGCGGTAGGCTGCGAGCGCCTCGTTCCAGCGGCGGCTGCGCGCCTCGAGGTTGGCCAGGTCGATGAGCGTGGTCTCGTCGCTGGGCGCCAGCGCCAGCGCCTTCTGGTACGCCGCACGCGCCTCCGCCTCGCGGCCGCCCGCTGCCAGCACCACGCCGAGGTCGCGCCACGCGTCGGCATCGCGCGGGTCGAGCGCCACCGCGCGCCGCAGCGCGCGCTCGGCGTCGGCCGGGCGGCCGAAGCGCGCATAGGCGAAGCCCAGCGTCTGCCACGCGGGCGCATCGCGCGCGTCGCGGCGCACGAGCAGTTCGAGCTGCGCGATCGACCGCGCGCTGTCGCCGGCGTTGGCCATCGACCAACCGAGTTCGCGCCCCGCCTCGCGGTTGCCGGGATCGCGCCGCAGTTCCTCGGCGAACGACAGCGCCGCGGGCACCCACTGCTGCCGCGTGAGGAACAGCTTGCCCATGCGGAAGTTGGCATCGCGCAGATCGGGATCGGCGCGCACGGCGTTGGTGTACGCCATGATCGCCGCACCGGGGAAGCCCTGGCGCTCGAGCGCGCGGCCCTTGAGGTACTCGGCCTGGCCGCGCTGGAGCGAGGTCTGCGCCGTGGTGTCGAGCGGCGTCTGCCCGGGCACGATCAGTGGCGCCGGCGGCGACTCGGTGTACGTGCTGTCGG
>CADEFY010000071.1:0-7807 GCA_902826705.1 uncultured bacterium | reverse complement strand
AGCGCGGCGAGGAGCGAAGCGAGGAGCACGAGGCCCAGGAGGCGGCGGGTCCTGCGGGTCGAGGTGGCGAGCATCGCGCGCGAGCGTAGCAGACGGCGCACGGCGCGAGCCGGCGGCGATGCCGAAGATGACAAGCCCCGGACGGGCGCTCCCGGCTGGCGATCCATGAATGGTCCGGGCTAGCGTGCCCGGCATGCCCGAGCCCGAGATGGTCACCGCCTGCGAACGCGTCGAAGTGGCGGCGTGGCGCGACCACTACGAGGCCGCGCCGGTCCATGTACGCGCGGCGCTCGGCGTGGCGGTGCACGCCGCGGGCGACGGCGTGGCGCTGGTGGCGCGCGGCATCGAGTCGCTGCTCGCCAACCGCATCGTGGGCCTGGGGCTCGGTGCGGTCGCTGACGAGACCATGCTCGACGCCGCGCTCGCACACTATCGCGGCCAGCCGGGCGGGTTCGCCGTCAACCTCTCACCGCGCGCTCGGCCCACGACGCTCGCGCAGTGGCTCGCACGCCGCGGCATGGCGACGTTCTTCCATCACCTGCCGCACGGCCGCGCGGCCGGTGCTGCGCCGGACTCGGGTTCGTCGCTGCTCGTGCGCGAGACGGCCGCCGGCGATGCCGCGCGCTGGTCCGAGCTGGCCACGCACGAGCACGAGGGCGACGCGCGCGCTCCGCAGCGCGCGTGGCACGAGGCGTGTGTGGGCCGCCCAGGCTGGGTGCACCTGCTCGCGTGGCGCGGCGACACCCCGGTGGCCACGGCGGCCATGTTCGTGCACGGCGACGCCGCGTGGCTCGGCCACGCCCGCACGCTGCCGGGTCACCGCCGCATGGGCGCACAGCGCGCGCTGCTGGCCGCGCGCATCCGCATCGCCACGCAGCGCGGCGCGCGATGGCTCGCCACCGAGACGGGACCGGACTGGCCCGATGTGGCGCGCGAGTCGCTGCGCAATGTGCGCTGGGCGGGCTTCACGGCGCTGCACGAGCGGCCGAGCTGGATCCCCGTGCCCGCGTGATGCACGCAGCGCCCGATGCGCGAGGGCGCATCGGGCGCTGCGGTGGAACGGCGCGGCTCGGGGCGACTACTTGCCGATGAACTCCGGCTTCTTCTTCTCGATGTACGCCATGAGTCCGATCTTGGCGTCCTCGCCCTGGAACAGCAGCTGCTGCAGCTCGCGCTCGACCGCGAGCGCGGACTCGAACGGGATCTCGGCGCCCGACTGCACGGAGCGCTTGATGCGGCCCACCGCGCGGCTCGCCTTGTTGGGCGGGCAGAACTGCTCCGCGTAGGTCTGGATCCGGTCCATGAACTCCTGGGCGTTGGCCGTCTCCCAGATCTGATTGACGAGGCCCAGCTCCTGCGCGGTCTCGAAGCCGAACACCTCGCCCGTCACCATGAGCTCGATCGCCTTGGCCTTGTTGACGAGGCGCGCCATGCGCTGCGTGCCGCCCGTGCCGGGCAGGACGCCGAGCGACACCTCGGGGAGGCCCACCTTGCCCGCGCCCTTGCGCGCGATGCGGATGTCGGCCGCCATCGCGATCTCGAGGCCGCCGCCGACGGTGTGGCCGTTGAGCGCCGCGATCACCAGCTTGGGCGTCTGCTCGAGGCGGTTGAGCGTCTCGTTGGCGTGCAGGCAGAAGTAGTACTTGAACGTGGGGTCGGCGGTCTTGAGCATGTTGATGTCCGCGCCCGCGCAGAAGAACTTCTCGCCCGCGCCGCGGAGCACGATCACGTGCACGCTCTCGTCGAAGCGGGCCTTGAGGATCGCCTCGTCGATCTGGCGCATCATCTCGTGCGTGTAGCAGTTGCCCGGGTCGAAGGTCAGCTCGAACGTCATCACCCCGTTCTTGACGGAGGTGTTGACGAGCGTGGCCTGGGTGGTGGTCATGGGCGGTCTCCCTGGAGGTTGGGTCGGAGCAGCGGCCCGGGCGATCCGAAGGGGCCGCGGGACGTCGGTGTCGAACGGGGGCGGAGTATAGGACCCGCACCGAGTGCGTCCAAGGCGGGGAATTGACGCCTGCATGACGGGATCTGCACGGATCGACTGGCCGATCCCCGCATCTTTATCGTAGATTGACGATGAACGATGAAGGAGGAGCCGTGACCCAGACCCGCACCGAAGCCCGCACACCGTTCACCCGCGCTGACGAAGAACTGGCCTTGCTCGCCAAGGCGCTCGCCCACCCCGCGCGCGTCGCCATCCTGCGCGTGCTCACGCGCCGCGGGGAGTGCGTGTGCGGCCAGATCGTCGATCTCATGCCCCTCGCGCAGGCCACCGTGTCCCAGCACCTCAAGGTGCTCAAGGACGCCGGCCTCGTGCAGGGCGAGATCGACGGCCCCCGCACCTGCTACTGCGCCCATCCCGCCGCGCTCGAGCGACTGCAGAAGCTCGTCGGCGCGTTGATCGACTGATCCCGGCCGTCTGCGGCTGTCCCATGAAGAGAGGAGTCCCGACATGTCCGATCCGCTGAAGCTCACCGAGGCGAAGTCCACGCGCGCCTGCGGCTGTTCCGACGACTGTTGCGAGGGCGAGAAGTCCGCGCACACCACCGCGGTCGAGACGCTCGTCCCTGGGGCCGATGTGCGCGCCGTCGTGCGCGAGAAGTACGGCGACATCGCGGAGGGCCGTGCGAGCGGCTGCGGGTGTGGCTGCGGCTGCAGCACGAGCGAGGGGCTGGAGCAGACGCTCTCGCAGCTCGGCTACTCGGCCGAGCAGGCGAGTGCGATCCCCGAGGGCGCCAACCTCGGACTGGGCTGTGGCAATCCGATCGCGCACGCGCAGCTCCGCGCCGGCGAGACGGTGCTCGACCTGGGCTCGGGCGCCGGGCTCGACTGCTTCCTGGCCGCGCGCGAGGTCGGACCCACGGGCCGGGTGATCGGCGTGGACATGACGGCCTCCATGGTCGAGCGCGCGCGCGCGCTGGCCACACAGCACGCGTTCTCGCAGGTGGAGTTCCGGCTGGGCGAGATCGAGCATCTGCCTCT
This sequence comes from uncultured bacterium, assembly GCA_902826705.1. GTDB lineage: Bacteria > Eisenbacteria > RBG-16-71-46 > RBG-16-71-46 > RBG-16-71-46 > CADEFY01. The sequence goes on along the minus strand of CADEFY010000071.1, from coordinate 4,825 downwards.
CGAGAGCGGCACCGTCGACTGCATCGTGTCCAACTGCGTCGTCAACCTCTCCCCCGACAAGCCGCAGGTGTTCCGTGACGCACTGCGCGTGCTCAAGCCGGGCGGCCGGCTCGTGGTCTCCGACCTCGTGCTCACGCGTGCGCTCACGCCGCAGCAGCAGCAGAACGTGGCGCTCTACGTGGGCTGCGTCTCGGGCGCGTCACAGAAGGACGACTATCTGCGCCAGATCGCCGAGGCCGGCTTCACCGGCATCGAGGTGCTGGAGGAGACGCGTTACGCGGTGGGCCAGGAGGCGCTCGCCGAAGGCAGTGAGGAGCGCGATGCGTTCTCGGCCGTAGTGTCCGTGAAGGTGCGCGCGGTGCGTCCCGTGGCCTGACGGCGCGCGATCCGCGCGATGCAGCCCGCGGGCCCTCGTGCAACCTGCACGGGGGCCCGCCCGCGTCTCCGGCGTCGTTCGTCGGAATCCGCTCGTGACCGGGTCGCGGGCTGTGTCACAGTCCTGGGATCACGAGCGCCCCTCGCGGGGCGCGACAGTTCCCGCAGCGCTGCTCCCACTCCCCCCGCGCCTCACGCGCGGGTCCTCGGAGGTCGTCCGCATGTCGCGACATCAGACCCGGTCCAGTCGCACGCTCTCCACGCTGCTCGCCACGCTCGGGCTGCTCACCTGCGCGACGGCGTTCGCCAAGGGAGCGTCCAAGTCCTCGCCCGTCCAGATCCCGGGGCGTTCGCCCGAAGCGGTGGTCGTGATGGGCAAGCAGTCGATCGGCCTCGAGAGCGGTGTGCCGCGCTCGCTGGCACACGAGAACTACCGCGTCGCCCCGGGCGACCCCGAGGCCATGGCGCGCCAGTACCTGCGCGAGAACGCGGGCAAGCTGCGGCTCGGCGATGCGCAGCTCGGCGACCTCGCGGTGCGCTTCGTGCGCAAGGGCCTCGCCGGCACGACGGTGCGGTTCGAGCAGCGGGTCGACGGCATCCCGGTGCTGGGGCCCGATGTGGCGGTATCGATCGACAAGCAGAACAAGGTGATGTTCGTCTCCAACGGCTATGAGCCGGGCGCGTCGGTGACGTCCACCAAGGCCGCGGTCAGCTCCGGACGCGCCAGCGCCGACGTGCTCGCACGCCTCGGCGTCACGGCCAAGCCGGCGTTCGAGAAGACCCGGCTCGTCGTCGTGCCGGACGGCAAGTCCTCGCGCCTCGCCTACGAGGTGCGTGTGGTGCCGAGCACCGCGCCGCACGGCGACTGGCAGGCGCTGGTCGACGCGCAGACGGGCGAGCTGTTCCAGCTTCAGGACCTCGCGCTGCACGCCACGGGCAGCGGCTACGTGTTCAACCCCGATCCGCTGGGCGCGGCGCACGCGACGTACGGGCAGACCGGCTTCACCGACGCCGCGGATGCCAACACCGCGCAGATGACCGCGGCGCGATCGCTGGTGTCGCTCAACGACATCACCGACATCGGCGGTGGCACCTACAAGCTCCAGGGCCCGTGGGCCGAGATCGTCGACACGGAGTCGCCGTTCAACGGCCTGTTCACGCAGGTCGGCACCAACTTCCAGGTCGACCGCGCGGACAACAAGTTCGAGGCGGTCAACGTGTACTACCACGTCGACCACACCATGCGGCATGTCAACACCACCCTCGGCGTGCCGGTCACGCCCATCCAGTACGCGGGCGGCGTGCGCTTCGACCCGAGCGGTCTGTCGGGCGATGACAACGCGCATTACACGCCGGGCACGGGCGTGATCGCGTTCGGCGAGGGTGGCGTCGACGACGCCGAGGACGCCGATGTCGTGATCCACGAGCTCGGCCACGGTCTGCACGACTGGCTCACGGGCGGCAGCCTGTCGCAGGTGAACGGCCTGTCCGAGGGCTGCGGCGACTACGTGGCGCAGTCCTACAGCCGCAGCCTGGGCCAGTGGACGAGCGCCGAGGCGCCGTTCCACTGGACGTTCAGCTGGGACGGTCACAACGAGTTCTGGGCCGGCCGCACGACCAACCACCCGGCGCTCTACCCGGGCGGCCTGACGGGTGCGATCCACACCGACGGCCAGATCTGGGCGACGTGCCTCATGCGCATCTGGAACCAGATCGGCCGCAACCAGACCGACCGCGCCTTCTACGAAGGCCTGGCGATGACCAACTCGTCGACCAACCAGAACCAGGCCGCGCAGGCGGTGCTCCAGGCGGCGATCGCCATGGGCTATTCCAACTCCGAGATCAACATCATGGTCAACGAGATGCGCGCCACGGGCTACACGGTGAGCATCGGCGTCGACTACGTGTCCAACGCGCTCACCGACCAGTGCCCGAGCAATGCGCTCAACGTCAACGGCCTGCTGGAGCCGGGCGAGTCGGGCGAGATCCGCGTGGCGCTGATCGCCGCCACGATCGGTCACACGGGCGTGTCGGGCACGCTCACCTCGTCCACGCCGGGCGTGACGATCCTGGACGGCAGCGCCACGTGGCCGGACCTGGCCCCGGGCGTGAGCACGCAGAGTGACGCGCCGCACTTCCGCGTGCAGCTCGACGAGTCGGTCACGTGCCTGAGCACGGTGGACTTCACGCTCACGGTCACGAGCAACGAGGGCGGCCCGTTCATCTCCAACTTCTCGCGTCCGGTGGGCGCCTCACTCACGCCCACGGGTCTGCCGCTGGCGATCACCGACAACAGCACGACGGGCGTCACCAGCACGCTCACCGTGCCGACCAACGTGGCGCTGACCGACGTCAACGTGCGCGTGCAGATCACGCACACATGGGTCGGCGACCTGAAGATCACGCTCCGGAGTCCGGCGGGCACCACGATCACCCTGCTCGACCGCCCGGGCTTCACGGGCTCGGGCTTCGGCTGCAGCAACGACAACATGAACGTGACGTTCGACGACGCGGCGGCGATCAACACCGAGACGCACTGCGCCGGAACGACGCCGTGGCTGACCGGCCCCGGGCTGCCTTTCGCGGCGCTGTCGGCGTTCAACGGCCAGTCGTCACTCGGAGACTGGGTGCTCACCGTGAGTGATGGCGCCGCCTCGGACGTGGGCACCCTGGTCGCGTGGGAGCTGCTCACGACGCCGGGGCTGGCCGGCACCTGCACCACGTGCGATCAGACGGTGGGCGTGCCCACGACCGAGGCCGCGGGCGGCCTGGCGCTGGCGCAGAGCCGGCCGCAGCCGTTCTCGGGCGCCACGGCGATCGAGTTCCGCCTGCCGGCCTCGGGCCGCGCGATGCTCGGCGTGTATGACGTGCGCGGCCGTCACGTGACCACGCTCGTCGACGGCGACCTGCCGGCGGGCCCGCACACGGTGACGTGGAACGGCACCGACACGAACGGCAAGCGCGTCTCGCCGGGCCTGTACTTCTACCAGGTGACGCACGGCGGTCAGACGGTCACGCGGCGCACGACCCTGGTGAAGTGAAGCCACGCTGAACGATCGACCGCGACAGTGAACAGCAACGACGACACCCCGGGGGACCTCCCCCCGGGGTGTTGTCGTATCTGACGCGTTCGCACCGAATTCCCTCGTGACAAGGGCTCGACATGTGTCAGATTCCGGTCACCCCTTGTCGCCGCTCCCGCTCCCGTGAGTGTGAGCATGGCCTCGCAGCACGCGCGTGCGGATCCGCGACCGGGGGCATCCGTTCCCGGTGTCCACCTCAGGTCCCCCCATCGGTGTCAACCCGACGGGTCTACGGAGGTCGTCCGCATGTCCCCACATCGTACCCGGTTCGTTCCCACGGTCGCCGCACTGCTGCTCGCGGCCGCCGTGCTCCCGGCGACGCTCGCGCTCGCCAAGGGAGCCGCTGACAAGAGCGGCGTCCGTCAGATCCCGATCCGTGGCCCCGAGGCCGCGGTGACGATGGACAAGCAGTCGATCGGCATGGAGAGCGGCGTGCCGCGCTCGCTGGCGCACGAGAACTTCCGCGCCACGCCGAGCGACCCCGAGACGATGGCGCGCCAGTACCTGCGCGCCAACGCCAGCAAGCTCCGCCTGAGCGATCCCTCGCTGGGTGACCTCGCGGTGCGCTTCATCCGCAAGGGCGCTGCCACGACCACGGTGCGCTTCGAGCAGCGTGTGGCCGGTATCCCGGTGCTCGCGCCGGACGTCGTGGTCGCGATCGATGCGTCCAACAAGGTCGTGTTCGTCTCGAACGGCTATGAGCCCGGCGTCTCGGTGGAGACCAACCGCGCCGCGATCGACGAAGAAGTGGCCACCGAGCTGGTGATCGCGCGTCTGGGCACGACCACCAAGCCGGCGTACGAGAAGGCCCGCCTCGTCGTGGTGCCGGACGGCAAGACGTCCCGCCTCGCGTACGAGGTGCGTGTGGTGCCGAGCACGCAGCCGCACGGTGAATGGCGCGCCCTCGTCGACGCCGCCACGTCGGAGATCTTCGGTCTCGAGAACATCGCGCTGCACGCGACGGGCTCGGCGTATGTGTTCAACCCCGATCCGCTCGGCACGGCGCATGCCACCTACGGGCAGCCCGGCTACACCGACGGTGCGGACGCGAACACGCCGCAGCTGACGGCGGCGCGCTCGCTGGTGTCGCTCAACGACATCACCGACATCGGCGGCGGCACGTACAAGCTCGAGGGCCCGTGGGCCAACATCGTGGACACCGAGTCGCCGTTCAACGGCCTGTTCACGCAGGCGGGCACGAACTTCGAAGTCGATCGCAATGACAACAAGTTCGAAGCCTGCAACGTGTACTTCCACGTCGACCACACCATGCGGCACGTGAACAACACGCTGGGCGTGGCGGTGGCCCCGTTCCAGTACGCGGGCGGCGTGCGCTTCGACCCGAGCGGTCTGTCGGGCGATGACAA
>CADEFY010000070.1 GCA_902826705.1 uncultured bacterium | reverse complement strand
CTCACGAAGGATCGGCTGCGCTTCGACTTCTCGCACCGGGAGAAGATCGCGCGAGAAGACCTCGCGCGCGTCGAGGGGATGGTGAACGGGTGGTTGGCGCGGGATCTGGTCGTCGAGCGGGCGACAATGCGCGAGGCGGAGGCGCGGGCGATCGGGGCGATCGGGGCGTTCGGCGAGAAGTACGGCGAGCTCGTGTCGGTGTACTCGGTGGTGGATCGCGGGAGCGGCGAGGTGATCAGTAGAGAGTTCTGCGGGGGGCCGCATGTGGAGGCCCTCGCGGACCTACGAGGTCGACTCCGGATCGTGAAGGAAGAAGGGATTGCGGCGGGGATCCGCCGCATCAAGGCGGTGCTGGAGCAGTGACGCGCTCGGGGAAGGCGTGATTCCCCCGCCGCCGTGCCTCGCGCAGCACCGCCGCCGCCTCGTCGTAGGGGATCCGCCGCGTGGACGATCGCGTCGCGCTCACCGGTGGCTCACGACCTGCCGGGTGATGATCCCGTCGTATGGCGCTACAGCGTAGCCCGCGGCGGCGCGCATCGCGACCGCGGCGCAGCGGCTCGGGGCCGAACGCGTCCATGGCGCGTGGGCGCACTTCCCGGCCAGCGTCGCGTGGCTGGCGGCGCGCTGGACAGGCTGCCGGTTCAGCATGGCCGCGCATGCGGGCGCCGACCTGTATCGCACCCAGGCGTTCCTCGCACAGAAGGTCGCCGACGCCGACTTCGTCACCGCGTGCGTGCGGGGGAATGCCGACATGCTGCGCGCTCTCCCGGGCGCCGAGCGCGGCCGGGTGGTCTGGCTCTACCACGGCACCGACCTCTCGCGATTCGGCGCTGTGCGGCGTGCCCGGTCGGACTCGCCCACGCTGCTCGTGGTGGGGCGACTCGCGCCCGCCAAGGGCTTTGATGATGCGGTCGTCGCGCTCGGGATCCTGGCCCGGCGAGGACTGCATCCGCGTCTGGTCGTGGTGGGAGACGGGCCGGAGCGCGCGCGCCTCGAGGCCCTCGGCCACGAGCATGAGGTGCATGCGCAGCTCGAGTTCCGCGGTGCGATGACGCATGACGGCATCGTGCCGCTGTATGCGAGCGCATGGGCTCTGCTCGCACCGAGCAAGGTGCTGGCGAACGGCCGTCGTGACGGGATCCCGAACGTGGTGGTGGAGGCCATGGCCGCCGGTGTCCCGGTCGTGGGCACGCGTGCGGCGGGGCTCGAGGAGGCGATCACTCCCGGGGTGACCGGCATGCTGGCCGACCCCGGGGATCCTGTATCGCTCGCGGCGGCGATCGAGCCGCTGGTGCGCGATGCGGCGCGCGTCGACCAGCTCGGCGCGGCCGCGCGCGAACGCGTCAACGGCGACTTCGATGCCGCGCGCAACTTCGAGCGGCTGTACCGCCTGTTCGAGACGGATGGGCGTGAGGACGGCGCATGCGCGTGATGCACGTGATCGAGGCCATGCACCAGGGCGGCGCGGAGTCGCTGGTGGTGGAGCATGTGCGCCGCGCGGCTCCCGACGTCGAGAGCGTGGTGGTCGCGCTCAACCGCGGCGGGCCGTCGCTCGAGGCTGCGCGCGCCGCGGGCGCGACCTGCCATCTGCTCGACAAGCACGGGGCGCGCTGGCAGGGGCTGCGGCAGGTGGCGCGGCTCATGCGCGACCATCGCATCGACGTGGTCAACGGACACAACCCCACGGGCGCGCTCTACGGCACGCTCGCCGGCACCTGGAGTGGCGTGCCGGTGCGGATCCGCACCGAGCACAGCATCCACTATCCCGGCCGTGGATCGCGCGCCTACGCCCCCGTCGAGGCACTGCTGACGCTGCTCGGGGATCGCGTGATCTGTGTGTGCGAGGCGGCGCGTGCCAGTCATGCGCCGCGGTTCCCGTGGGCCCGCTCGCGGTTCCTCGCGATCGCCAACGGCATCTCGGAGACGACGGATGCGCCCGACCGCGCCAGCGCCCGCGCGACGCTCGGCCTGCCTGCGACGGCGCGCGTCGCGCTCACCGTGGGCAGCCTGACGCCGCAGAAGTCGCAGGACGTGCTGCTGCAGGCCTTCGCCGACGTCGCGCGCACGACTCCCGATGCCCTGCTGCTGATCGCCGGTGAAGGGCGGCTGGAGCCTCGATTGCGCGAGCTGCACGCAGCCCTGGCGCTGGGCGATCGGGTGCGGTTCCTGGGTGCGCGCACCGATGTGCCCGTGCTGATGGCCGCGTGTGATGTGTTCGTGCTGTCGAGCTCGCGCGAGGGGCTGTCGATCACGCTGCTCGAGGCGATGCGCGCCTCGCGCGCATGCATCGCCACGGATGTCGGCGGCAATCGCGAGGCCGTGGCCGATGGGGAGACCGGACGGATCGTCCCCGTCGGGGATCCCGCGGCGCTCGCGCACGCACTGCAGGACCTGCTGGCCGAGCCGTCGGCCAGCACCATGGCGGGTGCGCGTGGTGAAGCACGCTTCCGTGAACGCTTCACCGCCACGCGCATGGTGGCGCAGACCGAGGCGCTGTATCGCGAGGTGCTGGCGTCCAAGCGCGGAGGAGCCGCGGCGCATGCTCGGTCCTGACGGCGCATCGTGGGGCACGCTGGCCGCGCTGGGAGACATCGGCGTGGTCGGCAGCGCGCGCGCACGCGTGGCACGGGAGGGCTGGGACGCGCTGTTCGCGCCGCTCGCCCCTGCGCTGCGCGCGGCCGACCTCGCGTTCGCGAACCTCGAGTTCCCCGTGGGGCAGCGCGACTGGGTCGAGCCCGGGCGCTCCGAGGAATTCTTCCACGACGCCGAAGTGGCCGCAGCGCTCGTGCGCGCCGGCGTGCAGGTGGTGTCGCTGGCCAACAACCACCTCATGGACTGCGGGCCGCGCGGACTCGACCGCACGCTCGCGGTGTGCCGGGAGGCGGGGCTCGCGACGGTCGGTGCTGGGCCGGACCTCGCCTCAGCGCGCGCTCCATGGAGGACCACGGTCCAGGGGCGTCGCTTGATCCTGCTCGCCTATGGCACGGCGTCGCGCGATGCGGCTGCGGCCGGCCGGCCGGGCATCGCGCCGCTCGACCCGGCGCAGGTGCGCGAGGACCTCTCGCGCTGGCGCGCCGAGGCGGATCTGCTCGTGGTGAGTGCGCACTGGGGATCGATGTACGTGGACTATCCGCCCCCGCGCGTGCTCGAGCTGGCGCGCCTCATGGCCGAGGCCGGGGCCGACGTGGTGCTCGGACATCACCCGCACGTGCTCCAGGGTGCGGAGCGCCGCGGTCGCACGCTCCTCGCGTACAGCCTCGGCGACGCGATGTTCAACTGCCGTGCCGGTGACTTCCACGCCGAGGTCGCGGCGGAGAAGCGCCTCGAGAGCGGCGTGTTCACGGTGCGATTCGCCGAACGCGCGCACGGACTCGAACTGCTTCCCATGCGGCTCGACGCCGACGGCATCCCGTCGCCCGCCGAGGCTGCGGACGGCGAGGCGATCCGGGCGCGATGGCACTCGCTCGGCGAAGGGCTCGCGGATGGCGATGCCGCCTTCGCTCGCGAGAGCGCCTCGACGCTGCTCCAGTACGAGTTGCAGAGCCTGGCGACCTATGTGAGGCAGGGCCGCTGGGGGCGCGTGGTCCGGCTGCTGGGACAGGTCCGGCCGCGCCATCTGCCGGTGATCTGGAACGCCCTGCGGCGCGGACGGAGGGCGCGATGATGCTCGAGCGCTGGTCCACGCGCACGCCGCTCGCCGCGCCGTTCGAGGCACGCTGGCGCGAGTGGGGCACGCACGCGCCACTCGCCAACTTCGCGCTCCGGATCGACCACACCGAGCACGAGGCGGCGCACGGCCGCCACGCCATCCTCGTGCTGGCCGAACACCGCAGCCGCCGCCTCGCGCTCGTGCTACGCGAAGTCGACGGCGAGCTGCACTGCGGCTGGCCGTGGCGCTGGCAGGCGGTCATGTGCGATCACGATGTCACGCACGGCCCGCATCCGGATGCGGGCGAGGCGCTGCTCATGTTCCAGGTGGCGCAGGCCGCCGCCGAGGGCGTGCGGCTCCGCATGCACCTGCCGGTGGATCCCGGCACGCGCGCGCCGGGCGCCCGATCGGGCGTCACGATCGTGCAGCGCATCGACGTGAGCGACGAGGAACTGCTCGACTCGATGGACCCGAGCAAGCGACGGCTGATCCGCCGCGCCACGCGCGAGGGCTTCGAGGTGCGCTGGGGGGACCGGCCGGAGGACCGCCGCCGCTACGGCGAGCTGGATCGTGCTGCTGCGAGGCTCCGCGGCGAGACGGATGTCGTGCCGGATGGCGATCCCGGCCCGGGCGAGCGCTGGCGCGAGTGGGAGCTGCCCTGGATGCGACTGTTCGTCGCCGAGCGCGAGGGCTGCGTCGAGGCGTGTGTCGGCGACGGCGTGGCGCCCGCGGCCATGGCGGACGGCCGCGCTGCGGTGACGACACCCGATGCGCGCAGGTCCGGCGTGATGTCGCTGCTCTGCCACGAGGAAGCGCGACTGCTGCGCGACTCCGGGCACCGTTGGTTCAACCACGGCGGCGACACCGTGTTCAAGCGCGAGGTGGCGGGACGGCTCGGCAAACGGCTCGAGATGTTCGTCTGGATGGGCGGCGGCCGCCGTTATGCGATCGGCAATCATCTCGAGTCCCTCGTCGCGCGCGCTCGACCCGCCGTGGCGGCCTGGGTGCGCGCCGCCGGTCCGGCCCTGCCGCGCACTCCGGGACGCGCCACGCAGATGACGCGCATGGAGGTGGACCGACGTCAGCAGCTCGAGGCGCAGCAGCGCCGCGGCGTCGGTCGCGTGCTGGTGCGCTCGTGGCAAACTGGCGAGGCGCTCGACCCCAGCTTCGCGCGCGCCTGGCAGCGCCGGCTCGACGAGAGCCGCCGCGCGCACTTCGCCTTGCGCACCGACTACCTGAAGTGGCAGGCCGAGCGTGGCAACCGCGCGGTGGCGATGCTCATCGACGAGCCTGACCTGCGCGTCGCCGTCGTGATGCGCAAGGAGCACGCGAGCTGGGTGTGCGGCTGGCCATGGCGTCCGCAGATCCTGTTCGAGGATGTGCCGGAGCGTTCGACCAGCGTCGACTCGCGGGCCCTCGAGCGCGTCCTGCACCACCTCGAGGCCGTGCTCGAGCCCGACCGCCTGCGGTTGTTCGTGCCCCCGGTACGGCCGAACCCGCGCGGCATCGTGGCGGGCCGCACCCTGCTCAAGCCGATCGCGCTCGACGATGCCGCGCTGCTCGCGAGCCTCGATGCCGAAGCGCGCCGTCAGATCGAGCAGGCACGCGCTGCGGGCTGGAGTGCCCGGCTCGCATCGGGAGCAGTCGAGTGGCAGCGCTTCCACGCCCTGCAGCAGGAGCGCGGGTCCGTGCGGCCCAGCGTGGACGGACCCGGCATGACGGCCGATGCGCTCGCACACGAGGCGTGGCGCGAGTGGGAGCTGCCGTGGCATTGGCTGTTCGTCGCCAGTCAGGGCGAGGGTGTGCAGGCGGGCGCCGGATTCGGATGGGCGAGCCCCGGAATCGCCGACCTGCGAGCGCAGGCCGCTACGGCGCCTGCCGAGGACGATGGCGTCGCTGCGCTGCTCGCCTGGGTGGCGCTCCAGCATGCCCGTGACGCAGGCTGCCTGTGGATGAACTGGGGAGGGACGACCGGATCGAGGCAGTCGCTGGGAGGTGACGTGTTCGAAGTGCATGCGATCCTCGGGGGAGGCCCACTGTGGGCCGTGCCCAACCGGATCGAGATCGCGGTCCACCAGAGCCGGCGCTGGCTCACGGACCGGGCCAGGCGACTGCGCCAGTCGCGGAAGGGAGATCCAAGATGAGCGGGACGGTCCGCGATGCGCGCACGGCGTTCGAGCACTTCGTGCGCTGGACGATCGAGAAGGAGTACCAGCCGCTCCAGGCGCATCTGCCGGACGGCGAGCGCGAGGCGTTCGCCGACTACTACAAGAACCTGCCCGCCCCCGGCGCCGAGGCGGCGATCCGCCGCTACCTGCGCGGGTTCTGGCGCAGTGACGCAGGCTGGACCGCGCGCTGGCTGGTCGATCGCGCCCGCGCCACCGGCCGTGCGCCGCGCGTGCTGGATGCCGGTTCGGGCTTCGGCACGTACAGCATGCTGTACGCGGCGGTGGGTGGTGACGTGCTGGGCGCCGACCTGCGTCCCGACCGCCTCGACGCTGCCGAGAAGCGCCTCGCGTTCCACCGCGCCCAGACCGGCGAGAAGCTCGCCGTGCGCTATGCGCGCGCCGATCTCACTCGCACCTGGGACGCCAAGTACGACCTGGTGTGGGTGTACAACGCGCTGTCGCACATCGATCCGCTCGAGGGCTTCCTCGAGCAGGTGCGCACGCACCTCGAACCGGGCGGCGTGCTCGTGATCGGCGACATCAACGGCGCGCACCCCGAGCACCTCGAGCGGCTCAAGGCGCTCCGCGGTGACGACGTGCACCAGGTGTACACGGCGCCCGACGGCCAGCAGCACACCTACGCCGTGGAACGGCCGTTCCCGCCGGCCGAGCTGCGGTCGATCATGACTGCGAACGGGCTGCGCATGGTGCATCACGAGCTCTACTGGGGCGGACTCGGCGCGCTGCCGGAGCCGGTCTACCAGTTGGGCATGGTGCCGCTGCAGCGGATGTGGTGGCTGGGTGCCGGTGTGGCGCGCCGACAACTGGCCGTGGCGACCGTGGCCTGAGACCCGCGCGCGCCGATGCGGATCCTCTTCCTCACGCAGTACTACCCGCCGGAGACCGGGGCGGCGCCAGCGCGCGCCCAGCATCTGGCGCGCGCGCTCGTGCGCGCCGGACACGAGGTGCGCGTGGTGACCGGCCTGCCCAACCATCCCTCGGGGGAGGTCGCGCCGTCGTTCCGCGGTGCGGCCGGCCGGCGCGAGTGGGTGGAGGGCGTCGAGGTGGAACGCGCGTGGCTCTGGGCGACCCCGCGCAAGACCGCGATCACACGGCTGGCGAACCATCTGAGTTTCGCCGTCTGCTCCCTGCCGCCGGCATTGCGCGGGCCGCGGCCCGATGTGGTCATCGCCAGCACGCCGCCGCTCTTCCATGGGCTCACCGCGTTGGCCGCCGCCCGCTGGCATGGCGCGGCGTTCGTCGACGACTGTCGTGACGACTGGCCGCATGCGGCGATCGCGCTCGGCGAGATGCGCGAGGGCGTGGTGGCGCGCATGCTCGATGCGGTCGCGCAGACCTTCCAGCGGCGCGCAGCGCGGATCCTGGTCGTCACACCGGGCATGCAGCGACAGCTCGCCGCACGCGGCTTCGAGGCTCGGCGCCTCGTGCTGCTGCCCAACGGCGCCGACACCGAGCTCTTCCGGCCTGCGCCGGCCGAGCCGAGGGCCGAACGGGAGTTCACCGTGGTCTACGCCGGGACACACGGGCTCGTGCATGGCATGGACGCGCTGCTCGATGCGGCTGAACGGCTCGTGGGCGAGGGCGTGCGCATGCGATTCGTCGGCGACGGCGTGGCGCGGCCGGCGCTCGAGCGGCGGGCTCGCGAGCGCGGGCTCGCGCATGTGACGTTCGAGGACAGCGTGCCGCCCGAGGGGCTCGTGCGCATCCTGCAGCAGTCCGATGTGTGCCTCGCCACGACGCGCGCCAGTGTGTTCGCGGGCGAGACTGTGCCGGTCAAGCTCTTCGACTCGCTCGCCTGCGGCGTGCCGCTGCTGGCCGCGGTGCGTGGCGATGCGGCCGAGGTGGTCGAGGCCTCGGGGGGCGGACTGGTCGTGCCGCCCGAGGACGGAGCCGCCATCGCCGCGGGCATCCTTCGGCTGCGAGACGATGCGGCGCTGCGGCAGCGGCTCGCGGCCGCGGGGCCTGCGTGGGTGGCGCAGCACCGCTCGCGCCGTGCATTGGGCGAGCGTGCGGCCGCGGTGATCGAGGAGGCACGGCTCGAGACGCACGGGCGAGGTGTACCGCCGCGCCCGACCGGCGCGCACGCGGTGATCAAGCGGCTGTTCGACGTCACGCTCAGCGCCGTGGGGCTGGTGCTCAGCGCCCCGCTGCTGCTGCTCATCGCGATCGCGATCCGACTGGACTCGAGCGGACCGGTGCTGTTCCGGCAGCGTCGCAGCGGGCGCGGTTCGGGTGAGTTCGTGATGCTCAAGTTCCGCAGCATGGCCGTGGGTACGCCGGACCTGCCCACGCATCTCGTGCAGCCGGGCGCCGTGCGTGTGACGCGCGTGGGCGCGTTCCTGCGCCGCACGAGCCTCGATGAGCTGCCGCAGCTCTGGAACATCCTGCGCGGCGACATGTCATTCGTCGGACCGCGTCCCGCGCTCTACAATCAGCACGATCTCATCGCCCTGCGTCAGGAGGCCGGCGTCGATGCGCTCGTGCCGGGGCTGACGGGTTGGGCGCAGGTCAACGGCCGCGACGACATCCCCATGGATCAGAAGGTGCGCTACGACCGCGAGTACCTCGAGCGGCTCTCGCTGTCGCTCGACTTCGCGATCCTGCTGCGCACCGCACTCGCCGTGTTCACGGCGCGAGGAGCCCGATGACCGCGAGCACGCTGCCGAGCGCCGGGCGTCAGGGGATCCGTCGGATCGCGGCTGCCGGGCTGCTGGGCATGGTCGCGCTCGTGCATCACCGCACGTTCTTGGCGCTCTGGCAGACCTGGCAATCCAACGAGAACTACTCCCACGGGCCGCTCGTCCCGCTCGTGTCGCTGTTCCTCGTGTGGGACCGCCGCGAGCGGCTCCGCGCGGCGCCGCTGGCGCCCGATCCGCGCGGACTGGCGCTGACCGCGTCTGCCTGCGTCATGCACGTGCTCGGCGTGCGGGCAGACGTCTTCGCGCTCCAGTGCTGGTCTTTGCTCCCGCTCCTGTTGGGGCTCGCGATCACGTTCCTCGGCACTCGGCACGCGCGGATGCTGGTGTTCCCGGTGCTCTACCTGGGATTCATGCTGGTGTTCCCGCCGGTGGTCATGAACCGCCTCAGCTTCCAGCTCAAGGAGATCGCGCTGCACGCGGCCACGGCGCTCGCGCCGTGGTTCGGCGCCGACCTGAGCGTCTCGGGCATGTCGATCTTCGTCGGCGGCGGGGAACTGCGCGTGGAGGATCCGTGTTCGGGGCTCCGATCCCTGCTCGCGCTCATCGCCACCGGCACGCTCTTCGCGTACCTGCAGCCGGGCGGCGGCTGGCGCCGCGCGGCCGTGCTGCTCGCCACGGTGCCGATCGCGGTGGGCAGCAACATCCTGCGGCTGCTGGCGCTCATCGTCGCAGCGGACGCCCGCGGCGTGGTGTGGGCGGCCGGCGCGTTCCACGACGTGATGGGTTATGTGCTGTACGCCATCGCCCTCCTGATCCTCGTCGGGATCCGGTCGCTGCTCTCACCGAGGGCACGCCCATGATCCGCTATGGGCTCACCGTGCTCATGCTCGCCGCCAGCGCGGTGGTGGTCTGGCTGCAGCCGCCCGTCGACCTCGCTGCCGGCCGCGGCCTGCTGCGGCAGGTGCCCGCCACGTTCGGGACGTGGGAGGGCACCGAGATGGCGTTCGAGGAGACCGTGGTCGATGAACTGCGTGCCGACGACATCCTGATCCGTCGCTACGAACGCGCCGACCGTACGGGCTGGCTGTGCATCATCTACCACCAGAACCGGCGATACGGCGCGCACGACCCGCTCGTGTGCTACGAGTCGCAGGGTTTCGTGTTGCGGGACGAGGGGCACCGGGAACTGCGGGTGCCCGGCGCCGAACCGATCGTGGTCAACACGTTCATCGCCGAGCGCCGCGGGCGGGAGCGGCTCGTCTGGTACTGGTGGACCACCGACGGACTCACCACGGCCGATGCGAACCGATTCAGGGGCCGCATGGCACTGCTCGGTGCGCTCGAGAACCGCTCCTGGGGCGCCTTCGTGCGCGTGGAGATGATCGTGGGCGAGGGCGGCATGGCGCTCGCCGAACGCGACCTCGAGGACTTCGCGACCCAGGTGGCCGCGGGCCTGCCGGCCGTGTTCGAACGCGCGAAGCTGGGGGCCGCTCCGAAGTGAGTCCGCTGGAGCCGCTCGCGCTCGGCTTCGAGGCGGTGCGCCGCGCCGCACTCGAGCTGCGCTCGCCCCCGGGCGGGCGCGCGTGGGCCGGGCTCGCACTGCTGCTCGCGGCCCTCGTCCTGGCGCTCGCATTCGCGGCGCATCCCGCGATCAGCGGCCTGTTCGCCGGAGTGCTCGAGGCGAGCGCGCTGCCGGGCGTGCTGCGCTACCCGCAGCACTTCGAGGCGCTGCCCGTGCTCACGCGCCGCGCGATGGGCGCGGCGATGCTCCTGCTGAGTCCGATCCTCGCGGCCCACACCATGCGCTGCGCGCATGCGCGCTGGCACGGCCAGCCCGCGCCGCGGCTCTCCGAGGAGATCCCCCACATCCCGGCGATCCTCATCGTGGGGCTGCCGCTCCTGTGCGCGATCGGTGCGCTGCACGCCGCGATGCCGCTCCTCGAGGAGGTGCGGTTGTCATCCGTCACGCGCCGCGCGCTGCCGCTGGTCGCATCGCTGGCGACCTGGGCGCTGCAGGCGGCTGGAGCCTGGCTGCTGCCGCGCGTGGTGCTCGGCCGATGCTCACCGCTCGCCGCGTGGCGGGAGTGGCCGCGTCAGATGGCACGAGGACTGGCGCCCGCGCTCGTCGTGACCGGATCGCTCGGCCTGCTGATGGCGCCGCTCGACCGGGCGCTCGATGCCGCGCCCGCCTGGATCGCTCGCGGCATGCCCGAGGCGGTGATCGGATGGGCTCTGTTGCGCGTGTTCGGCATGGTGCTCGCCTCCTGGATGCTGGCCGTGAGCATGGCCCTGCTGCACGAGGCGGTGCCGATCGCGGAGGACGACGCGTGATCCGGCGGCTCGCGGCCGCCGCAATGGCGGCGCTGCTGCTCACGAGCTGCGGCGACCCGGTCGTGTGGGACCGCTGGCAGGCGGAGCGCTCCCTGTGGCGGGCGGACCGCGCGCGCTCGCGCGCTGGACGCGGCGGGGACGAGAGCCGCGCGCTCGAACCGCCCTACGAACGGATCGTCGCCGAGTACCCCGCTGCCGTCTGGGCCCCACGAGCGCGCACGTCCGGCCGCGACCGGGACGTCGCCAGCGCGGCGGCGCGGGCGCAGTGGCGGTTGACGCTGCTGGCCTCGGATCGCGGCGAACACGACCTCGCGGCGAGCCGCGCGGCGCGTCTCGTCGAGGACTGGCAGACGGTGCCGGCCCTCGCGGCGCTCGGATCCGACCGACTCGCCGAGGCGCGCGTCCGGTCGGGCGACGAGGCCGGCGCGCAGGCGGCCCTCGAACCGCTCGTGGCCACTGCGCCGCTGCTCACCGACGACCAGCGTGCGTTGGTGCGCATCGTCGCGGAAGCGCCGTTCGCGCTGGCACGGATCGCGCGAGCTCGCGGTGACGAGCCATCGGCGATGTCGGCACTCCTGCGCGCGGAGGCGAAGGCGGTCGAGGCGGCGCGGCGCGCCGGCGCGCGCGCGCGCGAACTGCTCGACCTCTACCGACTGCGCTGCCGGGCGGCGCGCGGCGACGTGCTCGGGGCGCTCGCGCCCGCCGCCGCGCGTGCACGCAACACGCCGGCGGAGGATCGCCCCTTGGCCTTCCTCGACCTGGCCGAGGCCGCGCACGAACTCGGGCAACCCGACCCGGCGCGGCTCTACCCGCACCAAGAGGAGCC
>CADEFY010000069.1 GCA_902826705.1 uncultured bacterium | reverse complement strand
TGGCGGTCGCCTTGAACGTGTTGCCGGCGCCGTCGTTGTCCTCGAGGTAGTGCTTGCCCTTCTCGAAGTCGGGCTTGAAGCCGAACTGCTTCTCGATCTCGGCTGACGCGTTGGGCAGCGTCTCGATCTGGGAGAGTTCGAAGATCGACTGCGCGTTGTCGGTGACCGGGCCGTAGGAGTCGACCGCGATCGTCACCGGGCCCATGCCGAGCAGACCGAACGCGACGAGGCCGAACGAGAACACCGCGGCGTGGCTCATGTACACGTCGAGTCCCTGCGACGAGATCACGAACGCCACGAACAGCAGCACCGCGAGCGTGAGCGCCTTCCAGAACACCGAGAAGTTGCCGGCCACCATGCCCGAGAGGATGTTGAGCGAGGCGCCGCCCTCCTGTGAGGCCGAGACGACTTCCTTCACGTGGCGCGAGTGCGCGGACGTGAACGCCTTGGTCATCTCGGGGATCAGTGCCGCGGCGAGCGTGCCGCACGAGATGATGGTGGCGAGTTTCCACCACAGCCCACCAGAGTACTTGGCCTCGGGCAGCAGGATGTTGGACGCCCAGTAGGTCACGACGATCGACAGGATCGACGCCAGCCACACGAGCACGGTGAGCGGCTGCTCGAAGTCCATCTTGGTCTTCTGGCTGTTCATCGAGCTCGAGACGCGCGCATTGACCACGTAGGCCACGATCGACGTGATGATCATGAGGATGCGCATCACGAAGATCCACACGAGGAAGTCGGCCTTGTAGGCTTCCTGCACCGCCAGCGCGATGAACGAGATCAGCGCCACACCCGTCACGCCATAGGTCTCGAAGCCGTCGGCCGTGGGGCCCACGGAGTCGCCCGCGTTGTCGCCGGTGCAGTCCGCGATCACCCCGGGGTTGCGCGGATCGTCTTCCTTGATCTTGAACACGACCTTCATGAGGTCGGAGCCGATGTCGGCGATCTTGGTGAAGATCCCGCCCGCGATGCGCAGGGCCGCAGCGCCGAGCGACTCACCGATCGCGAAGCCGAGGAAGCAGGCGCCCGCCATCGACTTGGGCACCCAGATGAGGATCGCGAGCATCATGATCAGCTCGACGCAGATCAGCATGACGCCGATGCTCATGCCGGCCTGGAGCGGGATCTCACCCACCGCGAGCGGCTTGCCCTTGAGCGAGGCGAAGGCCGTGCGGCTGTTGGCGAACGTGTTCATGCGGATGCCGAACCACGCCACGCCGTACGAACCCAGGATGCCGATCACGGAGAAGAGCAGGATCGTGCCGACCGTGACCGCGTCCTTGTGCTCGAGGAAACCGAAGTAGTAGACGATGCACGCGGCGATGAAGAGCTCGAGCACCACCAGCAGACGGCCCTGCTGCAGCAGGTAGGTCTTGCACGTCTCGTAGATGATGCGCGAGACGTCCAGCATGGACTGGTGCGCCGGCATGTTCTTGACCTGGTTGAACATGAGCATGCCGAAGCCCATGCCGAGCAGGCAGACCACGATGCCGCCGATCAGCAACTGGTTCTGGGAGGGGTCGAGCGCGGGGAGCTGCAGGTCCAGTTCGCTGGCCAGGGCCAGCGTGGGCAGGACCGCCGCGGCCAACAGCGCCAGCAGTCCGGGCACGGCGAGTCGCCGCAGGGCGTTCGCCGCGGTGCGGAACAGCGTCATCGGATGCTCCTCGGGTTCTGGGGTCACGGCGGCGAGAAGCCGCCGGAGCACCGCCGGGACCGCAGGCGCACGAGGTGCAGGGACGACGCGGCCGGTCACAGCGGGTGGGGAATGTCTCCTTCACGCGGGCAGGCGCCCGTGCGCGAGGGCGGCGCAGGATAGTCGAGCGGTCACAGCCCTGACAAGCGGCGAGCGCGAGTCCGGCGAACGACTTGCGGGCGAGGGAGGGGCCTCGTCGCGGTGCCTGCGCGCTGGACTCGGATCCGCGCGAGGTGAGCGAGCCGAGGCGCTGCGCCGCTTCGGGTTGGACGCGGCCGAAGGGCGACGATCGTGCCGTCCGGGACAAGTCCGGTACGCGACTGCGCACGGGACGGGAGTGCGGGGTAGGACGGCAGGAGCCCCGACTCCCCCTCTCGCAACGGAGCCCCCCTGGTCCCCTCGCGCGTCGTGTCGTTGATCGCCTCGAGCACCGAGATCGTCTGCGCCCTCGACTGCGGTGACCGGCTGGTCGGCCGCTCGCACGAGTGCGACCACCCGGCTGCGGTGGCGCGGCTGCCCGCGCTGACCTCGCCGCGCCTCGAGGTCGCCGCTGCCTCGCTCGCGATCGACCACCAGGTGCGCGACCTCGTCGCGCAGGCCCTGTCGGTCTATCACGTGGACGCCGACGCGCTCGCCGCGCTCGCACCGGATCTCGTGATCACCCAGACGCAGTGCGAGGTGTGCGCCGTGAGTCTGCGTGATGTCGAGGCCGCGTTGCGCGTGCACGTCGACTCGCGGCCGCGACTCTTCTCGATGCAGCCCGATGGCCTCACCGCACTCTGGGCCGACATGCGGGGCATCGCCGATGCCCTGGGCGTGCCGGAGCGCGGCGTGCAGCTCGTGTCGCGGCTGCAGCGCCGCATGCGCTCGATCGCCGAGCGGCTCGCCGACCGAGCGAGGCCGCGCGTGGTGTGCATCGAGTGGATCGAGCCACTGATGATCGCCGGGAACTGGACCCCGGAGCTGATCGCGCTCGCAGGGGCTCACGATGCGCTCGGCACGCCGGGCAAGCATGCAGGCATCACGTCGATCGAGCGCGTGAGCGAGGCCGATCCGGACGCCGTGTTCGTGACCCCGTGCGGCTTCGATCTCGCGCGGACCCGCCGCGAGATGGCGCCGCTGGCCGCCGACCCCCGCTGGCAAGCGCTGCGCGCCGTGCGGGAGGGGCGCGTGTTCCTCGGCGACGGCAACGCGCTCTTCAACCGGCCCGGGCCACGCGTGGTCGAGGCGCTCGAGTGCCTCGCCGAGGCCCTGCACCCGGGGGCGTTCCGGTTCGGGCAGGAGGGGCGGGGGTGGGAGCGGTTCGCCGCCGCGGACGCCGCACCCGTCGGGACGAGAGTGCTTGACACGCATGGGGGCCGTCGGTAAACGATTCCATCCTGCGGCATCGCGCGCTCCGCGCCGCTGGACCACCCCAGAGGCCCCCATGGCCACCATCAAGGATGTCGCCAAGCTCGCCGGCGTCTCCATCGCCACTGTCTCGCGCGTCTTCAACCAGCACCCGCTGGTCAGCGGGCCCACGCGTGAGCGGGTGCATTCGGCCGCCACGGAGCTCAACTACTGGCCCAACGAGGTCGCGCGCAGCCTGATCACCAACCGCACCCAGGCGCTCGGCGTGCTGCTGCCGGACCTGCACGGGGAGTTCTTCTCCGAGCTCATCCGTGGCGTCGACCTGACCGCGCGCGAGTTCGGCTATCACCTGCTCTTCTCCCGCACCAGCGCCCGTCCGGACGCGCTCATGACCGCGCTGCGCACGATCCGCGGCCGCGTCGACGGACTCATCGTGATGGCGCCCGATGTCGACGCCCACGACGCGCTCAAGGTGTGTGCGGGGCGCACGCCCACCGTGCTGCTCGACCCCGAGGTGTCCGTGGGCGGCTGTCACTCGCTGTCGATCGCCAACGCCGACGGCGCGCGTCAGATGACCGAGCACCTGCTGGCGCTCGGCCACCGACGGATCGCGATGATCACCGGGCCGGACAAGAACATCGACGCGCAGCAGCGACTCGCGGGTCATCGCGCCGCGCTGGCCGCCGCCGGCGCCGCGCATGGCCCCGAGCTCGAGGTGCGCGGTGATTTCACGGAGCGGTCCGGCTACGACGCGATGCAGTCGCTGCTCGCTTCGCGCATGCGGCCCGACGCCGTGTTCGTGGCCAACGATCACATGGCGGTGGGTGCGCTGTGCGCGCTCCAGGACGCCGAGCTGCGCGTGCCGGACGACCTGGCGCTGGCGGGTTTCGACGACATCCCGATCGCCCGCTACCTGACGCCGCCGCTGACCACCGTGCGCGTCGACACGTTCGACCTCGGCGCGCGCGCAGTGCATCTTCTGGTGCGGCAGAGCCAGGTGCGACCCGGCCGCAAGCACCATGAAGTGCTGCCGACCCAGCTCGTCGTGCGCCGCTCCTGCGGCTCGACGGCGTCGTCCGTGCAGACCGTGCGGCAGGCGCCGCATCTTCGGCCCGCGCGCGACTAGTCCCACGGAGAGGGCCCGCATGCGTCCGAGTCATCGATGGTCTCGCGCTGGAAACGCTTCCATCCTCTTCGTGTCCCTGGTGGTCGCCGGTTGCTCCAGCACGCTCGATCGAGCCCCCGCGTCGACGCCCACCGCCGAGTGGAGCGCGCTCGCGCCTGAGCAGCAGGCGTTCCTCGACACCCTGGCGCGACGCACGTTCGACTGGTTCTGGGACACGGCGCACGAGGGCAACCGTCTCACGCCCGACCGCTGGCCCACGCAGTCGTTCGCGAGCGTGGGCGGCAGCGGATTCGCACTGACCGCCTACGCGATCGGCGCCGAGCGCGGTTGGGTGACGCGAGAGCAGGCCGCGCTGCGAGTCCATGAGTCGCTCGAGTTCTTCGTGCACGCTCCCATGGACAGCACGCGCAGCGGCGCCGCCGGGTACCGTGGCCTCTACTATCACTTCCTCGATCCCGCCACGGGCACGCGTTTCGCCGACGTCGAGCTGTCCACCGCGGACACCGGCCTCATGCTGATGGGCGCGCTGTTCTGCCGTGGCTACTTCGACGGGGATTCCCCCACGGAGCGTGAGCTTCGCGCCTTCGTCGACACGCTCGAGGCTCGCGCGGACTGGCAGTGGGCAAGCGTTCGGCCGCCTTCGATCGTGCTCGGTTGGCGCCCCGAGGAGGGATTCCTGCCGTACGACTACCGTGGCCACAACGAGACGCTGTTCCTTCACATCCTGGCGATGGGCTCGCCCACGCATGCTCTCGGCGCCGAGACCTACCCCGCGTACCAGGAGCGCTACCAGTGGGGCGAGTTCCACGGCCAGCAGTACCTCGGCTTCGCACCGCTGTTCGGTCATCAGTTCTCGCATGTGTGGATCGACTTCCGAGGCATCCAGGACGAGGCGATGCGCACGCGCGGGATCGACTACTTCGAGAACTCGCGCCGCGCCACGCTCGCGCAGCGCGCCTACGCGGTCGCCAATCCCGGCGGATTCGCCGGCTACGACTCGCTGTCATGGGGGCTCTCCGCGTGCGATGGACCGCTCGACCGCACGCTTCGCATCGAGGGCCGTGAGCGCACGTTCCGCACCTACGCGGCACGCGGCGCCTGCTTCACCGAGATCGTCGACGACGGCACGATCTCGCCCGCTGCCGCGGGTGGTTCCGTCGCATTCGCACCCGAAGTGTGCGTGCCGACATTGCAGGCGATGGCCGAACGTCACGGTGCGCCGCTCTACGGGCGCTACGGGTTCATGGATGCGTTCAACCCCACGCTTCGCGAGTCCGTCGCGGTGCAGCACGGCCGCATCGTGGCCGGGACGGGCTGGTACGACACCGATGTGCTCGCGATCGACCAGGGCCCGATCCTGGCGATGATCGAGAACCTGCGCTCGGGGCTCGTGTGGCGCGTGATGCGCCAGGACGCATCGATCCGCCGCGGCCTCGAACGCGCGGGTTTCCGTGGCGGCTGGCTCTCGGCCGAGAGCCCGCACTGATGTCCGTGGCGGCCTCGTCGCGGCAGCCGCGGTCGGTCGTCGCGAGTGCCGCACTGCTGCTCGCCGCGCTGCTCCCCGTCGGCTGCGCGACCCGGGCTGAGAGCCCCGTCACCCTGCGCTTCTGGGCCATGGGCCGCGAGGGCGAGGTGGTGGCCGAACTGGTGCGCGAGTTCGAGGCCGAGCACCCGGGTGTGCGGGTGCAGGTGGAGCAGATCCCGTGGTCGGCGGCACACGAGAAGCTGCTCACCGCGCACGTCGGCCGGTCCAGCCCTGACGTGGCGCAGCTCGGCAACAGCTGGATGCCCGAGTTCCATGCGCTGCGCGCGCTGCGCCCGGTGCCGGCGACCCTCGCCGCCGCGGGCGTGACGCGCGAGGCCAGCTTCGAGGGCATCTGGGACACCAACGTGTTCGATTCCGTCGCGTTCGGCGTGCCCTGGTACGTGGACACCCGCGTGCTCTTCTACCGCCGCGACCTGTTCGAGCGGGCCGGTGTGCACTCGATGCCCGGGGACTGGGCGGGCTTCCGTCGCGCGCTCGAGGCCGTCAAGGCGCAGTCGGGCGGCAAGGCCCACGGCATCTTCCTGCCGATCAACGAGTGGGTGCCACCCTACGTGCTGGGGCTGTCGGCCGGCGCGGGCATGCTGCGCGACCACGGCACGCGCGGGGACTTCTCATCGCCCGAGTTCCGCCGCGCCTTCGCGTGGTTCGCGCAGCTCTTCCGAGACGGCCTGGCGCCACCCGTGGCACACAGCGAAGTGGCGAACATGTACCAGGAGATCGAGCGCGGCACGTTCGCCGCCGTCATCACCGGCCCATGGAACCTGGGCGAGTTCGCGCGCCGCCTTCCCGCGGATCTGCAGGACGACTGGGCCACCGCGCCGCTGCCCGGTCCCGACGGACCCGAGTCCGGCGCCTCCACCGCAGGGGGGTCGAGCCTGGTGGTGTTCGAGCGCTCGCGGCACGCCGAGGCTGCGTGGAAGCTGGTCGCGTTCCTCTCGCGCCCCGAGGTCCAGGCGCGCTTCTTCCGGCTCACGGGCGACCTGCCGGCGATGCGCGCGGCGTGGTCCGACTCGGCGCTGGCGAACGATGGCCGCATCGATGCGTTCCGCGTGCAGCTGCAGCGCGTGCGACCCGCGCCGCTCGTGCCGGAGTGGGAGCTGATCGCCACGATGCTGCAGATCCAGGCCGAGGCCGTGGCGCGCGGCGCGGTCTCGCCCGATTCCGCACTCGCGAGGCTCGACCGGGACGTCGATCGGGTGCTCGAGAAGCGGCGCTGGCTGCGTGAGCGCGAGCGGGGAGCCTCGCGATGAGGAGCGACCGCCGCCGTGAGGCCAGCGCCGGATGGATGTTCATCGCCCCGGCCGTGGGGCTGATCGCCGCGTTCTACCTGCTGCCCGTGCTCGCCGGCTTCGTGCTCAGCCTGACGGACTTCGATCTGTACGCGATCGGTGACCCGAGCGTCGTCCGCATGGTGGGGGCGGGCAATTACCAGCGCGTCCTGACCGATGCCGGGTTCTGGGCGGCGCTGCGCCACACGCTGTTCTTCGTGTTCGTGGGCGGGCCGCTGTCGATGCTCGCCTCGCTCGGCTCGGCCCTGCTGCTGCACGAGAAGCTCGTGCGCGGCCGGGCGTTCTTCCGCACGGTGTACTTCGCGCCCGTCGTCACCACGCTCGTCGCGGTCGCCCTGGTGTGGCGGTACCTCTATCACCCCACCTACGGACTCGTGGACCACGTGCTCGCGTGGTTCGGCATCGCCCCGATCGACTGGCTCGGCGATCCGCGCTCGGCGCTGTGGGGCATCCTGATCCTCGCGGTCTGGAAGAGCTTCGGCTACAACATGCTCATCCTGATCGCCGGACTGCAGAGCATCCCCGAGGAGCTCTACGAGGCGGCCCGGCTCGACGGCGCCGGCGCGTGGCAGCGCTTCCGCCATGTCACGCTGCCATCGCTAGGCCCCACCCTGTTGTTCGTGGGTGTGATGACGATGCTCGGACAGTTCCAGGTGTTCGCGGAACCCTACGTGATGACACAGGGCGGCCCGCTCCGCAGCACGGTCACGGTGATGCTGCTCATGTACGAACAGGGCTTCCGCTGGTGGCGCATGGGCTACGCCAATGCCATCGCGTTCGTGCTCTTCGCCCTCATGCTCATCACGACACTCATCCAGATGCGCCTGCAGCGCGGGAGCCGGCCGTGAAGGCGCCTCGGGCCGTGCTGCTGCACGCGGTGCTGATCGTGGGCGCGGTGCTCACGCTGACGCCGCTGCTCTGGATGCTGTCGGCCTCGTTCATGGCGCCCGGCGAGGCCAACCAGGTGCCGCCGCACCTGCTGCCTGCCGCACCGACGCTCGAGCACTACCGCGCGCTGTTCGAGCGCCTCGACCTGGCGCGCAACTTCGGAAACAGCCTCGCGGTCGCGCTGCTCGGCACCAGCGTGGGCGTGCTGTTCAACGCCATGGCCGGCTACGCGTTCGCGAAGCTGCGATTCCCGGGTCGAGAGGGCGTGTTCCGCACGCTGGTCGCCGCGCTCGTGATCCCCGCTCAGGTGGGCATGCTGCCGTTGTTCCTCATGCTGCAGCAGCTCGGGCTCGTGAACACGCTCATGGGCGTGGCGCTGCCGAGCTTCGCGAGCATCTTCGGGATCTTCATGGTGCGGCAGTTCGCGCTCGCGATCCCCGATGACCTGATCGACGCGGCACGGCTCGATGGCGCGAGCGAGTGGCGGATCTTCTGGACCATCGTCATGCCCGTGCTCCAGCCGGTGCTGGTGACACTCGCGCTCTTCACGTTCCTCGCCGCATGGAACGACTTCATGTGGCCGCTCATCGTGCTCTCGGACAGCTCGCGCTACACGCTGCCCGTGGCGCTCGCCAATCTCGTGGGCGAGCATGTGCAGGACACCGAACTCATGATGGCGGGCGCCGTGCTCACGGTGCTTCCGGTGCTCACCCTCTTCCTCGCGCTGCAGCGCTTCTACACGCGCGGCATCCTGGCGGGGAGCCTCAAGGACTGATCCATGCGCCGACGCGTCCTGCTGTTGCTCCTGCTCGCCGTTCCGTGCGCCGCCATGCCCGCTGGTGCGCGCGTGCTCGACGACTTCGAGTCGCTGCAGGGCTGGCAGGCCCAGCCCGCCAGCGGCGTGCGCGCCACGCTCGCGCTGGATCCGGTCGGCAGCGGGCACGCCCTGCGCATGGACTTCGACTTCCAGAAGGGCGGCGGCTACGCGGTGGTGCGCAAGGCGATCGCCGCCGACGTGCCCGCGGAGTACGAGTTCACGTTCCGCATCAGGGCGCGCTCGCGGCCGAACCACGTGGAGTTCAAGCTCGTCGATGCGAGCGGCGAGAACGTGTGGTGGAGCGTCACGCGCGACCACGCGTTCAGCGGCGAGTGGGAGACGTTCCGCATCAAGAAGCGGCACGTCTCGTTCGCGTGGGGACCGCAGCCGGGCGAACTGCGGCGCTTCGCGGCGCTCGAGTTCGCGATCACCGCGGGCCAGGGCGGCGAGGGCAGCGTGTGGTTCGATGACCTCACGCTCGACTCACTGCCGCCACCGCCGCCGTGGCCACCACTGGCGCAGCGCGTCACGCCCGCCGCGGGCCGCGCCGCGCTCGATGCCGACGCCGGGAGCGCATGGCCCGCGCGCGGCCCGCTCGTGCTCGACCTCGGCGTGCGGCAGGAGTTCGGCGGACTCGCGCTGCGCTGGGTGGGCGCGGCGGGCCCGCCGCCGAGCGGGGTGCCGTTCACGTTCGAGCAGTCCGACGACGGCCGCAGGTGGCGCCCGCTCCCGGCCACCCGGCTCACCGCACCGGGGCATGATCTGCTGCGCGCGCCGGAATCTGAAGCGCGCTACCTGCGGCTGACGCCGGCACGCGCGGCGGCGGGCGCGCGGCTCGCGGCGCTCGAGTTCCGCTCGCTCGCATGGGGCGCATCGCCCGACTCGCTCTGGCGCGAGCACGGCCGTCATCGCCCGCGCGGCGAACTGCCGCGCGCCATGCTCGGGGAGCGTGCCCGGTGGGCGGTCGTGGGCGTCGACCGCGCGCGCGAGGAGGCGATGCTCGGCGAGGACGGCGCCTTCGAGGTGGGCAAGGGGCAGTGGTCCGTGGAACCGTTCGTCCTCACGGCGCACGGCGTGATCGGCTGGGCCGACGTGACGCTCGAGCAGGGGCTCGCGGACGGCGACCTGCCCATGCCATGGGTGCGCTGGCGGCACGCGCGCGTGGAGCTCACCACGTCGGTGTTCGCCGAAGGTGCGCCCGGGCGCAGCTCGATCCTCGCCCGCTATCGCGTGCGCAATCCGCAGGCGCAGGCCGCGCGGATCACGCTGGCACTCGCACTGCGGCCGTTCCAGGTGAACCCGCCCGCGCAGTTCCTCAATGCGCCGGGGGGCGTGGCGCGCATCGCGCGGATCGAGCGATCGGGCGACCGGGTCGTGATCGACGGGGCCCGTGGCGTGACGAGCCTGACGCCCGCGGACGGCTTCGTGGCCCGCACGGCGGCCGAGGGCGATGTGGTGAGCGTGCTCGGCGCCCTGCCCGCGTCGGCGCGCACGCGAGAGGATGTGCGGCTCGACGACGCCTCGGGCCTCGGCAGCGGTGCGTGGCTCTACACGCTCGACCTGCCTGCCGGCGGCGAGCGCGAGGTGCTCCTGCGCGTGCCGCTCGACCGCGTGCCGGGCGCCGACGACCTGCTCACGCCCCAGGAGTTCGCGAGTGCCGAGCACGCCGTGCGGGCGCAGTGGCGCGAGAAGCTCGACCGGCTCACGCTGCAGATCCCCGGCGCGGGCGCCGAGTTGGCGCGCATGGTGCGCAGCCAGCTCGCATGGCTGCTGATCAACCGCGACGGCGCGGCGATCCAGCCGGGCTCGCGCTCGTACGAGCGCTCCTGGATCCGCGACGGATCGCTGTCCTGCTCGGCCATGCTCATGCTGGGGCATCCCGAGGACGTGCTCGACTACATCCGGTGGTTCACGCCGTACCTCTATGCCGACGGCAAGGTGCCGTGCTGTGTGGACCATCGCGGCAGCGACCCCGTGCCGGAGCACGACTCCGACGGCCAATACCTCTTCCTGCTCGCCGAGTACGTGCGGCGCACGGGCGACCTCGAGAGCGTGCGCCCGTTCTGGGCCACCGCGCGCGGGGTGGCGCATCATCTCGACTCGCTGCGACTGCAGCGCCGCACCGCCGAGTGGCGCACCGCGGAGCGCGCGCCGTTCTTCGGACTGCTGCCGCCGTCGATCAGCCACGAGGGCTACTCGGCCAAGCCGATGCACTCGTACTGGGACGACCTGTTCGCGCTGCGCGGGTTCAAGGACGTGATCGAGCTGGCGCACCGGTTCGAGGACGCCGCGACCGCGACGCGCTATGCGGCTGTGCTCGACACGTTCTCCCGCGACCTGCGTGCGTCGGTCGAGGCGGCGATGCGCGTGCACCGCATCGACTACATGCCGGGCTGCGCCGACCTCGGCGACTTCGATGCCACCTCCACGACGATCGCACTGACCCCCGCCGCAGCCGAGTCCGCGCTGCCGATGGCCGCAGTGCGGGAGTCGTTCGAGCGCTACTGGCGCTTCTTCGAGCGCCGTGCCAGCGGCGAGGAAGCCTGGGAGGCGTACACGCCCTACGAGGTGCGTGTGATCGGCGCCATGGCACGGCTGGGGCACCGCGACCGTGCGCTCGCGCTCACCGACTGGTTCATGACCCATCGCGCGCCGCCGGCCTGGAACCAGTGGGCCGAGGTCGTGTGGCGCGACACGCTCGTGCAGCGGTTCATCGGCGACATCCCGCACACGTGGGTGGGGTCGGACTTCGTGCGCTCGGTGCTCGACCTGATCGCCTACGAGGACGAGACCGCCGGACGGCTCGTGATCGGGGCGGGCGTCTCGCCCGCGTGGTTCGCCGCCGGCGACACGCTGCGGCTGGGCGGGCTTCCCACGCGCTGGGGCCGGCTCGTGACCGAGACGCGAGCCGATGCGGCGGGCTTCGGGGTCACCGTGGCTGGGTTTCCCGTGGCCCCGCCGGGCGGCGTGGTGGGGCGCGTCTATCTCGACGTTGATCTGACGGTGCTCGA